>DASUEL010000340.1:0-5125 GCA_036275095.1 Bdellovibrionales bacterium | reverse complement strand
TCCCGAAGCCGTCGCGCGCTTGAAAGGCGATCGGTCGTATGTCGCGGCCTTCAAAAAGACGTTCAACGAGGAAGTTACGGCAAAAGGCATCGCCAAAGCGTTGTCGTCTTTTCAGAGAGCGAGACTCAACGGTTCGTCGAGAGTCGATGCGTACGAGAGCGGGCAGGCGCTGGCGCTGAACGCGCAAGAAGCCCTCGGCCGCGCGCTCTTTCACGGCAAGGCCCGCTGTGCGGGGTGCCACCTGGGACCGAATTACACTGATGAGGGTTTTCACAATACGGGATTTCTCTGCACGACCGATTTCGGTCTCGAGGAAGCCACGGGCCGGAGCGCCGATCGTAGGCTGTTCAAGACGCCGACATTGCGCGCGGTGGGGCAGACCTCGCCATACATGCATGACGGAAGCGTCGACACGCTGGAGGCCGTCGTCGAGCTCTACAACGCGGGCGGGCCGCACCCCGCCAATCGCGACACCGAAATGCGGCCGCTCGGATTGACCGCCGAAGAGAAAGCTGCCCTTGTTCAGTTTCTGAAAGCGCTTTAGAGCCGTCAGGTCACCCGCTGGAGCTCGACGGTAAACGTCGAGCCGGCTCCGGGCTCGCTCGTCGCCGTGATTCGGCCTCCATGCAGCTCGACGATCTGGCGTGAAATGAAGAGTCCGAGCCCGAGCCCGCTGATGTTGCTGGAAGAAACGGCGCGCTCGAACTTTTCGAAGACTTTTTCGAGTTTGTCTTTTGGAATTCCCATGCCGCTATCCCGGACCGAGAGAAACGCGGAGACGCCCGCGGCCCAGACCCTCAGTTCGACGGGACGCCCCTCGCCATACTTGATCGTGTTGCTGAGAAGATTTCCGAGCACCTGCGCGATTCGTTCCCGGTCGGCGTTCACGAAGACCTCGCCTTCTGACGAGAACGAAAACTCGGATCCGGCCGCCTGCAGGCCGGCCGCGTAATCCTGAAGAGTCGTGCGCACGAGCTCGGCTAGCTCGAGCCGCTGAGTCTGAAGCGGGAGCTTTCCGTTGGCGATTCGCGAAATGTCGAGCATTTCCTCCACGAGGCGCGAGAGCCGATTGGCCTGGCGATCGATCGTGTCCATCATCTCCTGTACTTTTTCGGGCTCGAAGGCCGAAGTATTTCCGCGCTTCACGCTCCGGGAGAAGATCTGCGTCTGGAGCTTGAGGCTCGTAATCGGAGTCTTCAGCTCGTGGCTCGCGATCGAGATGAAATCGTCGCGGCTAGCGACCGCGTTTTTGAGATCTTGAACGAGCCGGGCATTGTCGATCGCGAAGGAGAACCGTCGCGCGAGCTCCTCGGCGATGGCCATGTCGTCGCGGTCGAAAACTCGGTCGGTGCCGACGATCGTGATGGCGCCGAAAATGCCCCGGCGGGTACGCAGCGGGCAGCACATGTACGACTTAAGCCCCAGCGCCGTCAGCGTCGCGCGCCGGGTCTCGTTCGGTACGGCCGCCAGCAGCAGCTCCGGCGTGACGTGCGGTACGAACTCGGCTTCGCCGGTGCGTATGACCTTGCCGATGCCGGCGGGCGCGTTGAGATCGGGCTTGTAGCCCGCGTTGATCGAGCGGGCCCAGGCGAGCTTTTCGGGGTCGCGGTGAGCCACGGCCATCTCGCGGATTTCGCCCGATTCGTCGATCAAGGAGATCGAGCACCAGCCGCCGAATCGCTCGATGGCGAGGCATGCGACTTGTTCGAGGCGCTGCTGAAAATCGGCGGTCGAAATCAGCACCTGAGTGGCGCTCGCGAGAAAGGCTTGCGCCTCCTCGGCCTGCTTTTGCTGATGAATGTCGGTGGCGCTTCCGAACCATTGAATGACCTGGCCGTTCTGGTCGAACAGAGGCACGGAGCGCCCGAGGTGCCAGCGATAGTTTCCGTTTTTGTCGCGCAAGCGGTACTGCGCTTCATACGGCTCGTTTTTGCGGAACGCCTCGTTGATGACCTCGATCACGTGAGGCCAGTCGTCGGCGTGAATGATGTTGATCGGATCGACCCCGGTTTCGCCAGTGAGCTCCTTCCAGCGGCCGTTGATGTACGTCGTTTCGCGGCCCGGGCCGGTGGTCCATACAATTTGCGGAATTGCCTCCGCCAGCCGGCGGAAGTGCTCTTCACTGTGGCGAAGGGCGGCCATGAGGCGCGCATTTTCGACCGCGCTCCAAAGCGACTCGGTGACGGCGCGAATCAGCTCGACCTCGTGGTCGCTCCACCTGTAGGGCGCGCGCTTTGTTACATTCAGCGCGGCCACGACGTGCCCATGCCGCAACAAGGGAACGGTCACGAACGACTCGATCCCGAGAGATGAATGCGCGCGTGCGTGTGTCCTCGTGCGAGAGTCGGTATGAACGTTGTCGACCCGAACGACGCGGCCGGCGCGCCAGCTCTCGACCATTTCGGGCCCGAACGCACCCAGGTCGAACTCGCCTCGCAGAGGCTCGAATCCGCTCGCATATCCGTTTGCGACGACGGCTTTCTCGGCTCGCTCGTCGATGTCGCTGACCCAGCAGCGGGAAGCTGAGAACCGCTCGCCTAGCTCCTGTGTCACGAGGCGGAGCATTTCATCGGGGTCGTTTTGAAGCCGGGCGAGGCGCTCGCTCAGCTCCGCTTTGAAGCGCTGGTTGTCTTGCGCGCCTTTCTGCTCGCTGATGTCGGTGATGAGAACGGCGAAACCGGCGACCTGGCCGTCGGGCCCGATGTCCGGCATGTACGAGCCGTAAACCCAGCGGGATCCGCCGTGCTTGTAAGCGAGTTGCCGCTCGAAATGCGAGGCCTCGCCGCGCAGAGCCCTGCGTATCGGCTCCTGCAGCGCCGCGAAGGCTTTCGGACCCAGCACGTCTTCCATCGATCGACCGATCACGTCTTTCCGGTCGAGTCCGAACCACTCTTCATAGACGCGATTCACGAACTGATAGACGAGATCCTTGTCGATGTAGCTGATCAGCGCGGGTGCCGCGTCGGTTATGAGTCTGAGTTTCTGTTCGCTTTCTTCGAGACGCTTGCGCGCGAGCACCGATTTCGTCACGTCCTGGCCGATGGCCATGACGCCCTCGACTTTGCCGTCGGGCCCGCGCATGGCTTTGAAGGTCGCGCTCATGTAATGGGTTTGAACCCCTTCGGGAGTCGGAAATTGAAATGCGTACTCCTCGAGGACGGCATCGTTGCCGCTGGCATAGACGCCGCGAATGACGTTCAGAAGATCGCGCGGGTAATCCGGGAATACGTCGAGAAGCCGTTTGCCGACCACGTTTTGCGGGCCGACGTACGCTTCGTTCGCCGGGTTGCTGAGCTCGTACACGAGCTCGGGCCCGCGCATGATCGCGATCGGAAGCGGGGCTTGCATGAAGAGCGAGTATAAATGTTCGCGCTGTTTTTCGAGCTCCCAAGCGGCGAGGCGCGCCTGCTCCACCAGGGCGATGCGGTCGGCGATGTTTCTTAGAAACGAATAGAAGATGTGACCGAGCTCGTGCGGAACCGGAATCGTCGAGAGCTCGACCGGAATCAGGCGCCCGCTCGCGTGCACGGCTTCGAGCTCGACGCGACGGTTGAGCCATGGGCTCTCACGGCCCTGCAAAAATAGAGTGAGGGCTTCGTCGTAACGTTTGCGGACAGCGGGCGTCAGGATCAGTTCGCCTATATTGCGCCCGAGTGCTTCAGCTTTGGAGTAGCCGAAAATGGCCTCGGCTTGCCGGTTCCAATCGATGACGGTACCGTCGGCCGCCGTACCGATCACGGCGTCCAGCGCGCTCTCGAGAACAAGGCGCCGCCAGGAATCGGAAGCGGCCGCGCCAGCGGTAAGGTATGGGTCAATTTCAGCCATGAAAACCAATGACTATCATTTATCTGGACCGATTGAAAACTGTTCCACTGAATAAAATGTTGCGCTTTCGACACGATTGACAGCCTGGGAGACCGGCCGCTACCGTATTCAACATGAACGATCAGTTGCGTGAACAGCTTGGGCCCTTGGCCGCGCTCGTCGGAGTTTGGGAAGGGGATAAGGGTGACGATATCGCGCCTTCCGACTCGAGGGGCGTCGAGCGGAACTCTTACCGCGAGCGCATCACGTTTGAACAGGTTGGACCTGTTCAAAACCACGAGCAGAGCCTGAATGTCCTGCGGTACTCCACCAAAGCGACGAGGCTCGGCGAGACGGATTCGTTTCACGAAGAGCTCGGATACTGGAGCTGGGAGCCGCGAACCCAGGAAGTCATGCGGAGTTTTCTGATCCCGCGAGGGATCGCGTTGATCGCGGGCGGCAAGGCGGAGATGGACGCCCGGCAATTTCGCTTGATCGCGACCAGTGGCTCTTGCACGTTCGGTATCTGCGTGAACCCGTTTCTCGACCGCGAGTTCAAGATACTTTCGTACACGCTCGACTTGAAGGTTCTCGACGAAAATACGTTCGCCTACGAGGAAGACACGGTTTTGCAGATTCAGGGCCAAAAAGAACCGTTCCACCATCGCGACAAGAACACGCTCAAACGCGTGCTGTGAAAGGCGGAGCATGACCCGGGCCGCGCGCGCACTCACGCTCGTTTTGATTCAACAAATTCTGGCCGCGCCGCTCGCGGCCCTGAGCGCTCCGGCAGCGCCTCCGCGCGCCTATTTAGTCACGGAGAGCGGATATCTGACGCCCGAGCGGCTGACGATCGACGGGCGGGTGGCCGAGGTCTCGAATCCGTTGATGAGCACCTACGACATTCGCGACTTCGAGCCGCTTCGCGAAGGTGAGCCCGAGGCGTGGCGCTCCTTTTACAACCACCATCGCTATGGCGTCGTGGGCACCCGAGGTTTCGTGGGCGGGGCGGCGGCGTCAATGGCTGTCGCGCTCACGTCTTTCGGGCGCGCGCACCCCGCGATACCGATCGGGCTATTTTTGGCGGGATTCATTTACGGAATGAATAGCCGGCACATGGCGCGCCACAATCTTCATCAGGGTATCAACCGGCTCAATGGGCTGCAGCTGACATTTTGACGGGCCACGTTCAAGCGCTGTGGCGATTGACGGCGTCCAAGATCGAGTCGATCTAGAGCGCCTCCGTGTTTTTCGAGCCGGGTGTCGATGGCGCGCGAGCCACGTTGACGGATCGGGCATTGAGGACCCGAACGAGGGCGGT
>DASUEL010000339.1:0-3912 GCA_036275095.1 Bdellovibrionales bacterium | reverse complement strand
TCAGCTCGGAGTCGGGCATCAGCAGTTCGTGCGGGTGCCGTGCACGGGTACCGAAGAGCTCCGATTCAAGTTCGGCGCTGGAACGCTCGAGCCGGCCCGCCGCGCGGTCATCCCGAACTTGCGGGCGCACGTCGGAATCGCGATCCGCACCGAGTATGACGAGGTCAACCTGCGGGGCCGCGGCTTCATCTACATCGCGTCCGATATCGGCAACGAAACCTACGATGCCTCCAATTCGATCGCGCAGCCGTGGAAACATGAGATCTTCCTGTTTCTGACGCTCGTGCACGAGCTCGGGCACGTGTTCGGAATTCCGCACACCGGCCCCAAATACAGCCTCATGTCGGCGCAGTTTCTCGAGATGATCCTGCACAAGACGACGGCCGAACCGATGAAGAACTTCAAAATCGGCGAGTCCAACGTCGTGCCGTTCTTTTTCTTTCCATCGCGCTACTTCGTACAGTGCAGCCAAGACGGCTGGCTCGCCGAGGCGGTGCAGGTGTTTCAAATTCCGGCCGACACCGGCTGCCTCCATTTCGGCGTCGACGACGATCGCGGGCTCATCCACGTTTACGGCTCGAAGAAGCCGGGCGCGCCCGAGAAACCCCTCGGACTGATTTCGAAGCTCGATTTCGATGCCGAGCCGAGCTTGGGCGTGACGCTGTTCCTCACTCCGAAGCAAAAAGTCTTCGCGCAGATGCCGAACCCGTACCACCTGATGACGGGTCCGTTCTTCGCGGCGAAGAAGGGTTCTGCGAGCTTCACGCCGGCGGGCGGCGGGCCCGCGCGGCCGTTGTATCTCGACTTGAGCCCTTCGACCTTCACGATTGTGGGTCTCGCGAACGGCACTCTGAAAACCCTGCTGACGGGCCCGATGACGATGATTCCGCACTACTAGAACGTATTAACGATCTTTATATTTCGTCGCATCATGGCCGGTTCGGCTCCACGTAAAGCACGCGTGGAGCCGCTCACGGGCCTCTCTTTTCGTTCTCGTGCACCACGGTAGAATCGCGACGTTAATGCGAGTTGCTCGAATTGACTCAACCCTCCACCGAGCCGCAAAACTCTTGCAACAGTTACAGGGGGGTTCATGAACAAGCTCGTTTGCATCTTCAGTCTCATCGTCCTCATCTCGCTCTCGCTCCCGGCTCAAGCGCAAAATCAACAGCAAGGCCTGCCGGTCTTCGACAAAGACTTCGCATGCACGCCGCAGGCGACGGCCCAGCGCTACATCAGCGACTTCCGCATCGACGTGAAGTCGTTCGGCGGCATGGAGCTCTGCAATTCAAAGGTCGATCTCAAGAAATTACTGAACGACATCACCATTATCGAGCAAGGTCGCTTCGACACTTCGAAGACGAATTTGCTCATCCGCGATTACGTCAAGGCCGACCAGTACTACGCTTGGATGAAGGCGCAAACCCGCGGCATCAACCGGGGCGACGACATTCCGTACGCCACTGCGTACAACAGCTTCGGCTATTTCACGATGCAAGACGGGTGGGCGACCCTCTCGACCCTCGGTCGCGTCGGAACCGTCATTCATGAGGCCCGCCACACTGAGGGCTACCGCCATATTCCGTGCACGCACGGTCCTTATGGCGGCGCCTCGACCGCCGGCTGCGACCGCGACTACGCGTACGGCGGCTCACATGCGATCGAAATGGAGTACTACGGCCGCGTCGTCGCGCAAGGCACGAACTTTCACCCGGTCTACAAATCGATGGCGCGCCTGATGGCCATGGGCCGCTCGAACTTCGTATTCAACGAATCTCCGATTCGCGTGCGGGAAGTGCTGACAATTCTCGGTAAAGACGCGCGCCCGGCCGTGCTCGACGGCGACCGGTTGCTCGCGCGCGACGGCCTGACGGCCGCGGGCGGCGCGCTGAAGCGCACTTCGCACGGCGCCGCCGTCTTCATGGGCTCCGCCACGCTCACGCTCGATTTGTATAGCCGCTTGGGCGGGCAGACGGGCATCCAAGACGACTACTCGTACTTCAAGCTGCTGCTCCTCGATCGCGGTCAGGGCCCCGAGCCTCTTCGCGACATGGAAGAAGTCGACATCGGTTCGCGCCGGTTCGCCGTGGGGCTTAAGCGCGACAACACGATCGCAAGCTATCTGTTCACCGAAGGCAAGTGGAGCCCGTTTCAGCAGCCCGTCGCGAATGCGGCAGGCCTCGTGACCACGCTCGCCACCGGCGAAAAGGGCGTTTTCTTGCGCACGAATGACGGCACGATCATTCCGTATGATCCCGCCCGCCGCGCCTATGGGGAGCCCCTTAAGACGAAGTGGCCCGCCGAGCTCGTCTCGGCCGCGAGTGTGAACGGCCATATGCTGGCGCTCAGAAACGACGGGACGGTCTATCTATACGACGGCCGCAACTGGTCGGCGGTGCCCGCGCTTCAGAAAATACCGGTCGCGCAGATGGTCTCGTCGCCCGTCTATGACGCGTTCGAGGTGGCGCCCTGATGCGCATGCTGCTGGTCGCAATTCTTTTGATCGTCGCCACCAGCGCGTTTTACTTCGCGCGCGACTCTGAGTTGAGCGATCAGGCCGGCCGCCGGGAGCCACGCCTTGGCGTGACCACCGCGCCGCTCAAAGATGACCAGCCGGCAAGTGAACATGATGGTGCGCCTTCCGCTGCCGGAACGACCGGCGCGGGAACGGCCGCGCCCGCGTATTCGGCCGAAGCGTTGGTCGAGCGTGAAGCGTCCCGCATCGGCCAAGTCGACCCGGACCCGGCCGGGACCGAGCGGCGACTGCGCGAGACGGCTCAAAAGCTTTCGATGTCGGAGCTCCGGCGTCTCACCCACGTGGCGCTCGATCCGAAAAAAAACGGCGACGAGCGCTTCATGGCCGTGCAACTGCTCGGCTGGACCGAGAACAGGGCGGCCCTTCCGGAGCTCGAGAACATCGCGACACATCCAGTTCCGCCCCTCAAGGACGAGCGGGCTCTTTCATTTGAAATTTCTTTAAGGGGCCTCGCAATCGAGTCGATCGGCGCCGTCGGGAACCATGCTGAAAAAATCACCGCCCTGAGCCGGGTCGCGGGCCGGGTCGACCATGCCTTTCTGACAGATCGAACCCAGAGGGTCGCGGCTCATCTGAATGATGAAAATGTGAAATCGATAGAGGCACAAGACCGCGAAGCTTTGGAGCGCTTACTCGGTCAGTGACTTCTTACCGGCAATTTTTCCGGATTGTCTCGGTGCGTCACGAGGGTTATAAGATCGGCGGGAGTCACTCTAACCAGCCCGCGAGGTTTTACCCATGCTACGCAACGCACTCGTTATCGTCACCTGCGCCGCCGTCTGCGCTCAGGCCAGCGCCAACTATGTCTCCAAAACGTCGCGTGGAGCGCAAACGACTCGCTTCGACTATGGCGAGGAGTGCATTCAGCCCAAGCATTTTCCGGGCGGGGTTTACCGCGAGAAAGATCTCGAAAAAGAAGCCGAACTTTGCGCCTTCGACTTCTATATCAAGACGTCAACCGACACGCGAAAATCCGTCGCCCTTTGCCCGAAGGTGGAATCCACGAACCCGGCGGTCGAGCTCTTCTTGTTCGCGCCCGATGAGTCGAAGGAGCAGTTCGAGCTGCGCGAGTGCCCGAAGCGAGACGACGACCGAGGCGGCAAGAAACTCGCGAAGTACAAACAAAGCCTGACGTGCAGCTACACACCTAGCATCATCGGCTACTATCATATGTCGCGCATTTTGGGCGACATCGGCGACGTGCCGATTTCGGTCGTTCGCACGATGGATAAGGAGCGCCACCGCGAGTTCGTGACGAAGGCTGGCGAGATCGTCGCGAAGCTCTATCCGAACAAAGACCCCATCATCGAGAGCAGCTGGCGCATGACTTGGCCGGCGCTTCACAATAACCCGGGCGGCGAAAAGGGCCAGCGCGT
>DASUEL010000338.1:0-6574 GCA_036275095.1 Bdellovibrionales bacterium | reverse complement strand
TGAAAGAGAAGAAGTTCGAAAAGGCCATCGAAGCGTTCACCCGTTTTCAGGCGCAGCACGTGACCTCGCGCTACACGGTCGCGATCAACTACAATTGGGGCTTGGCGCTCGAGGCATTGAAACGCTTTCAGGAGGCCGTCGAAAAGTACCGGTTCGTGATCGAAATCGCCCGGGGCCGCGCGCCTCTTCAGGAGGCGCAGGCGCTTTATCACATCGCACTTTGTTACGAGGCGCTCGGCGACGATCCGAAAACGATCGCGGCGCTGGTCGATGCCTCGAATCGAAGACAATATTTCTCCGAGGAGACAAACGTCGAAATCAGCGCGCGTTTGGCCGCGGCCTACGCGCGCGTCGGAAACGAAAAGCAAGCCGACGAGTATTACTCCAAAGCCGAAAAAGGCCTGGCCCTCATGCGGCGAAAGATCGAAACAAAAACGCCGCCTTCATGGCTCGGCAAGGCTCTCTACAATATGGGCAAAATGCCGTTACGCAGCCTCACGCTCGAAGACTTCGCGGCCGGCCTCAAGCCTCTGGAGCGCGGGCAAGGCTGGCTGATTCAGGCGGCGAGCCTGCGCGACGAAACCTGGTCGCCGAAAGCGTCGTTCGAGCTGATTCAGGCTTACCGGGACGCATGGGCCCTCATTGAAGCCGTGCCCCTCGGAAACAGTGACGATCAGCTCGTAAATATGAAAGAGCAGCAGGACAAAAAAATCGAGATGGCGGTCACGCTCCACGAAGTCATATCGAAATTGAAGCTCGAAAAGCTTCCAGACGAGCGCGCCGAGCCTAAAGAGGTCGCTGACGTTTTTACCTTCGTCGAAAAACTCGAGACCGACGTCGACGCGCTCATCGGGACCCGCCCCGTTCAGCATGGGCTGACTCCCGCCGCCGAGCAACGGCAGGGCATCAAGCGAGAAGGAAAAATGGTGCCGGTGACCGAGGCTCGGGAGCGGAAGCCGCGGCCCGCGCGGCTGAAAAAGAAGCGAAACAAAAAATGATCCTGCGTTTTCTCAAAGGTTTTCGTGCCCCGTTCTCGGGATTCCGGCTCATGATATCGGACCCTTCTTTGTGGCGGCTCGCGACCATCCCGTACATAATCGATCTCGTTTTGTTCTCGGTGGGCGTTTACTACGGGCAAAAGTACATTCCCGGTATCGTGTCGGCCTACGTCAAAAACCAAACATTATGGCAGCAGTTTCTGTATTATCCGGTGCTCGCCCTCACCTTCATCGTCAGCTTCATATTATTGTTCACCTGCGTTTTTTTCTTAACAAATCTGATCGCGGCTCCTTTCAATGCCGTTCTTGCCGAGCGAACGCTCATCATTGAAAAGGCTCTGAGTGAAAAGCGCTTTCAGGTCGGCCGCTGGATCAAAGTGTCGGGACGTATGTTGCTCGTCTCGCTGATGAAAGCCGCCATCTTCGTGTCCGTGGGCGTCGTATTGTTTTTTTTCGGTTTAGTTCCGGGGCTGAACGTCGCGGCGGCGTTCGCGGGCCTTCTCATAATGTCGTTCGACTGCGCCGATTATTCCTTCGAGTCCTTCGAGATGGGCCTTCGCGAAAGGCTTCGTTTTCATCGATCACACCTGGCCGAGTTCAGCGGGTTCGGATGCGCGTTGGGATTGACTTTTCTGATCCCAGGTCTCAATTTTCTTTTGTACCCGGCCACCGTCGTTGGCGCCGCTCAGCTGGTTGCCGACATAAGGAGACAGCTTGATCCAGGACCTCGTTCATAAAAAGATCATTGCGAACAAAGACAAGATCTCCAAGTGGTTTCGGTCGAAGCGCGAGGGCCGCGCCTTTCCGTTTTATACGAGCGTCGACGTACGGGACTCCTCGCAAAAGGTCGTCATCGTCGATGCCAACATTTTCCCGGCCGGCTTCAATAACATCTGTGCGACCGACAAAGACAACGTGCCGGAAATCGTAAAATATTATCTCGATACGCACTACGGTTCTGAGTTCAAAAAGCTGATTCTTCTCACCGAAGAGCATACGGGCAATTCGTTCTATTGGGAGAACGTCAACACGCTTCAGACTCTCATCACGGCCGCGGGTCGTGAGGTGCGTGTGGCGGTTCCTCGTCAATTCGACGAGCCAGTCGAAGTACAGGCCGCCAGTGGCGCAAAAGTTCTGGTGCACTCGGCGAAACGCGAAGGCGATAGGGTTTCGGCCGGCGCTGGCTTCGTTCCCGACCTCATCATCAGCAACAATGACTTTTCGGACGCCTACGAAGAGTGGAGTGCGGGCCTCAGCGTTCCGATCAACCCTCCTCGCGAGTTGGGCTGGTTTCAGCGAAAGAAGAGCGACCACTTCGAGTTCTACAATCAATTGGCCGGAGAATTCGCCGATTTGATCGGGGTCGATCGCTGGGTTTTTCAGGTCAAAACCGAGCGATTTGCGGCCTTTGATATCAGCGATGACGATAGTCTTGCGAAGCTGGCTGATAAAGTCGATGAGATGCTGAAGTCCATTGCGGACGAGTACAAGAAGCGCGGCCTGACCGAGACGCCGTTCGTCTTCATCAAGAACAATTCTGGGACTTATGGAATGGGTGTGACCAGCGTGAAATCCGGCGACGAAGTCCGTGGCTGGAACAGTAAGACCCGCAAGAAGATGAAAGTCTCAAAGGGCAGCCGCACCGTCGAAGAGGTCATCATCCAAGAAGGCGTGCCGTCGATCGTGAAATCAGGCACCGACACGGCTGAGCCCACGATCTACATCGTCGGGTGCGATCTGGTCGGAGGTTTCTTGCGCAGTCATCACGAAAAAGGGCCCGACGAGTCATTGAACAGTCCGGGCGCCGTGTACAAGCGTCTTTGTGTTTCAGATTTGAAGGTCAACGTTGAGGGTTCGCCCATGGAAAACGTCTACGGCTGGGTCGCGCGGCTGAGCTCGCTTGCGATCGGGCTCGAAGGCGAGCGCCTGGGTATCAAGTACGACAAATTCAAAAAATTCAGCTGCTAATGGCCGCGTTCGCAATTTTCATTTTTCTCGCGGGTGCCGTTGTAACGGTGATGGCGTCCGTTCATCGCGCGAATATGCGCAAGCGCCACCGGCGAGACAAACTCAACAAGGAGTTCAGGCCCGAACGCAATGCGGACGGGACGGTTTGGGGTGGAGCACCGGATGACCTGGGTGTTCACGGACCGCGCGGGTTTGCAGACACCCACGCGAGCGCCGGCCTCGACGTTGACTCGTCCCCTGACCAGCCGGATTCGGGATCTGGCTCAGGCGACGGGAGCTCCGGCTTTGATAGCGGCGGTGATTTCGGCGGCGGCGGGGGCGACGGCGGCGGCGGCGACTAGACCGAAGCCACCAGCCGCGACAAAGGTCCTGCTGCGTCCAGCTTTGCTACATTTCCCGGCGAGAACCGTCGATAAAGGTAGCAAGGAGTACAGTCATGCAACGCTTTGGTGGAATCGTCGTTTTTGTGGCGCTCGCGCTCGCGGCTCGCTACTATTCCATCAACAAATTTCATGGCGGTGCGACGACTCCGCGTACTCCGGCCGCGATTCCCAAAACTTTCGATTATTCGCATCTCGAAGGCCCGGCGCTCGAAAGCGCCATTCAGCGGCGCCTTTTGACCGGTACCGAATTCACGAGAGTCGCCGATGGCGTCGAGCTTCATCTCGGACATTTCGTCACGAGCAATAACGACGGCAAACCGGCGTTCGCCTGTGAGGTTTTCAATCGCGTGACGTTCACGTTCGAAGCCGACGGATTCGCCACCGCCGGCGAGCGTACGACCCTCGAAGTCGAAGGCCCGTGTGAGATGAGCGCGAACATCAGCGAAATGCAGCCTTTGCTCATTCCGGTCGGAAACATCCTGAATGAGAAACCGGGCAACCTCGAGCTCAACTACATGATCGGCACGCCCATCTCGCTGAAGTTTTCGAACATGCCCGACGAGTGGCCGCGCCAATGGGTTCTATCTGGAATCAAAATCTACAACCGTGAAGACGGCCGCAGCTTCATCGTTGACCAAAAAAATCTCAGAAAGCTCGCGACCGAGCCGCTCACCATGGTGTGGTAGATGTTTAGAACGCCGGCACCGATCGCACATTTGCTGCGGATGGTGTTGTTTGTTTCGGCCGTACTTTCAGCCAAATTCACTTTTGATGGGCTCTGGGTTCCGAGGGTCAACGCGTCTGCCGGGAGAATCGCCCTTAAGCGGCATATGGCGCAGCAGCGGGCGTGGTTTGCCGAGCACGGCAAATTCAACTTGAATCTGAATGATCCCTTGCTGCAGTTTGATTCGAATCCAGAAGATCGGCCCAAGAACTTCATGATCGGGTTTCCGCGGTCCTGTTACAGGGGCGTAGCCGACTGGCGCGCCAACAGCGTTTTGCCGAAGGCCTCCGACACCGATCTCGATGGAGAAGCGTTGCTGGCGCTTGAGTCCCGATTCGCGGATTTGGGCCCATGTCCCGAGCTTACCAAATTAGAAAGCCTCGCAATCTGGGCGATAGGAGACTTTTACGAGGGCCCGCCCTTTCACGTTTACAAGGGCCGTGTTGAAGGCGGATATCAGGAGCTCGAAACCGACCGGAAAAGCCAGCCGACAACGGCCGAGGTGTGGGGAAAGATTACCTCAGCGATTGCGGTTGCTGCGGGTTTTTGGCTCCTTTTCTTTCCGCCAGTCGGTGTACGACGCACGGTCATTTTCGCTCAAAATGGGGTGATTTTAGTGGCGGCCTTTGCCGTTTTTCTGGGCTATCTCAAATTCTTCAAATTGTTTTGGATGTGAGCCGCCCGCCCGAGTCAAAAAAAAGCCGCGAATAAAATCGCGGCTTTTCTATTTCACGAAATGTACAAGTGCGTTCAAAACGTCTTCGCAAGCTCCACGAACGTTCGGATCACGCAGCCAGACGCGCCCTTCTTCGGGTTGTAGGGGATGCGGTGGCCGGTGTGCCACGCGGTACCCGCGATGTCGAAGTGCGCCCACGGAATGTCTTTGTCGACGAACTGCTCGAGAAAAGCCGCGCCGTGGGCTGAGCCCGCGCCTTTGTTCGGCGAAATGTTGTTCCAGTCGGCGTAGACGCCCTTCATGTCGTCAACATGCTCATCGACGAGCGGCATCGGCCACACCCATTCGCCGGCGGTTTCGGCGGCGTCTTGAATTTTCTCGTTCAGCTTCTTGTCGCGCGTGAAATACCCAGTGTGCAGATCGCCGAGCGCCACCACCATCGCGCCGGTCAGAGTCGCGGCGTCGATGATCGCGGCCGGTTTCTGCTCGCTCGCGTACGAGAGCGCGTCGGCCAGAATCACGCGGCCTTCGGCATCGGTGTTGTTGACTTCGATCGTTTTGCCGTTGCGGGCGGTGAGCACGTCACCGGGCTTGTTGGCATGCGGACCGGGCATGTTCTCGGTCGACGCAATGAGGGCGAGCACGTTCACTTTCGCCTTCGTGCGCGCGAGCGCGAGAATCGTCCCGATCACGGCGGCGCCGCCGCACATGTCGTACTTCATCTCTTCCATGTTGGCCGACGGCTTGATGCTGATACCGCCACTGTCAAACGTGAGACCTTTGCCCACGAAGCAAACCGGCTTTTTCGAAGCGGCCGCACCGTTGTACTCCATGATAATGAAGCGAGGCTCCTCGGCCGAACCGAGTGAAACACCGAGCAGGCCGCCCATGCCTTCTTTCTTGATGCGTGCTTTGTCCCAAACCTGAACCTTGATGCCGGTGCCTTTCGCGGCCTTCGCGGCTTCGTCGGCCAAAATCGCCGGAGTCATTTTGTTGCCGGGCATGTCGCCGAGCCAGCGTGCGAAGTTGATCGATTCGACCAGAATATTCGCCTGCTCGACGGCGTTCTCGAGTGACTTGTTGCCTTTGCCCGCGGTCAGGAGCCAGAACTCCTGCTTTTTTTCGTCTTTCTTTTCATCTTTGCCATCGGTCTTCTTGGATTTGAGCGTATCGAAGGTGTAGGCGGCGAGTCCGGCGCCTTCGGTGATGGCGGCTACCGCATCTGGTGCGTCCAAGCCCTTAGGCCAGCTGTTGGGTAACAGTAAACCAACTGATGCGGCCTTGTGCGCCTTGGCAGTTTTGTACGCCGTCGCCGCACCACGCCTCAAGCTTTCGAGCGTGATTTTCTTTTCGTCGCCGAGCCCGACGAACAAAACGTGCCTGAAACCGTCCAAGTTCGCGTCGCGGACGCAGTACGCTTCAGATGATTTTCCCTCGAAAAATTTGTCTTCGGCGAGCGCACTGAGTCGATCTTGAAACGATGCAGGACCAGCGAGGCTGGTGGCACCATTGACTTTCTTTTTTTGCGCACCACCTTGAGAAACAAATACAATGGCGAGTTGAGGTTTGATGTTTTGAAGCGAGCTGAGTTTGATATTCATGACACACCTTCTAGGGGGGAACGCGTCGTTACATTCCCCGGTTTGTTGCTGCAGTGGGTATAGTTCGTGATTTCACTGAGTTGCGAGAAAGCCTAGCACGGGCCTTTGGTCGTGAAAAGTTCTTTTCAAATGCTTCAAACTCCCGCCCCAATGTTCCGAAAGGATAGTGCGGTCGGAACCCGAAATTGGCCTGGCCGGTGGCTGTTGGTCTGATATAATTGTTG
>DASUEL010000337.1:0-12546 GCA_036275095.1 Bdellovibrionales bacterium | reverse complement strand
ACGCGCATCGTGCTCGTCGAGGCTGGGCCGCGCATTTTGGCGGCCTTTCCCGAAAAACTCTCGAACAAGGCCACCGAGGCTCTGATCCGCTTGGGCGTCGACGTGCGAACAGGCACGAAAGTCGAAAATATCTCCGGCAATCTCGTTTCGCTCGCCGGAGGCGAGACGCTCGAGTCGTGCAATATTTTGTGGGCCGCGGGCGTGATGGCCTCCCCGGCCGGCCGCTGGCTGGGCGCGCCGACCGATCGGAGCGGGCGCGTAATGGTCAATCCCGATCTGTCGGTGCCGGGCCTTAAGGACGTTTACGTCATCGGTGACGCCGCTCACTTTCCGACGGCCGACGGGCGCGGGCTTCCTGGTGTCGCGCAAGTCGCGATTCAGCAAGGCCAGTTCGTGGGCGGGAATTTGCGCCGTAGGCTCAGCGGAGCCGCCGAACGCGCGCGCTTCGAGTATCGCGACAAAGGCAACATGGCCACGATCGGCCGCTCTTCAGCGATCGCCGACATCGGCCGTTTCGAATTCGCGGGCTTTTTTGCTTGGCTCCTTTGGTGTTTTATCCACGTGGCGTATCTCATCGGCTTTCGCAGCCGCGCGATCGTGATGATCCAATGGGCCTGGGCGTACATCACGTTTCAGCGTGGCGCACGCCTCATCACACGCTTCTAGCCGAACACGCACTCGTCCCGGCACTTCGCCGAACCGATCAATGCGGCTTGATGTTCACGCGGCTGTCGAGGCTTCCTTCGCGACCGTGCCCGGGTTCGCCCTTCCGCGCATTCTCGGCATCAGGGACCGTTTCGCGATCGAGGTCAGGGTGCTCAGGCTTAGCCGCCGGCGTGCCTTCGACGAGTGAAGGATCCATTTTTCGTATGTCGATGCCCTCGTCCCGGAAGCGGTTTTCAGCGGAACCTGGAACCCGGCTCGGATCGAAACTCGGGCTCGCGTTCACGGTTTTTCCGTCGCGATTCGGATGCTGTGGCATAGTCTCCCTCCTCAAAGTGCTCGCGCTTCGGCGTGGTACTAATTTTGTTTACTTTCTTTCACGCCGCCCGAGAGCCTCGGGTCGAATTGTCTCGAGAAATTCGAGTGCGATCGTTTTAGAATGATGAACATTCCTTCACGATGTCTTCAAATTTTGACTATGAAGAAATTTAAAAAGTAATCCTGTTGGAATCAATCTACGCGAGGTCTATCGTCAAAAAGATAGGCTTCTCTTGACAAGTTTTTAGGTCAACACAGCTTGCGCGCACAGCGAGGCTATAGAGCCTGATTGAGAAGGGAGTTTTCATGGAAGCAAGACAACACAACGTGCAATCAAACGCTCAAGGTTCACAGATGTCCGCTCAAGCGGGCGCCGCGACCCAAAGCACGGAGGTCGTGCAGTTGCTCAATGGCGTGCTCGCCGACCAGTTTGTCCTTCTCGTAAAGAGCCTGAATTATCACTGGAACGTCGAGGGCATTCAGTTCCGTGAGATCCACAAGCTCCTGGAAGACGTCTACAACGAGGTCTTCTCGCATATCGATGAAGTCGCTGAACGTGTCCGCACGGTCGGCGGCCGCCCAGTGGCAACTCTTCGGGAAATCCTCGAAACGGCTCGGCTCAAAGAAGCCGCCCAAAGCAAGCACACGGTCCACGAAATGCTACAAGACCTGTTGCAAGACCACGACAGCTTGATTCAAACCCTCCGCGCCGGTGCCGAGCGCTGCGAGGAGCTTGGAGACTACGGCAGCAATGATCAATTAACGAGTTTATTACGTGAGACTGAAAAGCTGGCGTGGATGCTTCGTGCGTCCATTCAGCAGTAAAAAACGGATTTTTTAGCTTCGAACAGGGGGAAGCATGAGTCGTATTTTGGTGGTGGACGATTCTGAGGAATGTTTCAAACTTGTCTCGGGCACGTTAGGCCCTTCTACGGAGACGATCTGGGCCAAGAACGTGACCGAGGCTTTGAATCTGGTCGAGAAGAAAAACTTCGACCTCATATTGTTGGATGTCATGTTGCCTGACGGCGACGGATATCATCTTTGCTCGATGGTGCGGGCGAACGATCGCACGCGCACGATCCCGATAATCTTTCTGACTGCGAAAGAATCGGTCAACGACAAAGTGCTCGGGTTCTCGCTCGGTGCCGATGACTTCCTCGTGAAGCCGTTTGAGCCGCTCGAGTTCCGCGCGCGTATTGCGGCTAAGATCCGCAAGCGCCAGCGCGAGCAGGTCGAAGCCGAAATTCTCGATTTCGGCGACGTTTTGATCAACATGCGCGCGCAAAAAGCCTATGTCGTCGAAGAGGGCAAAAAGCGCGATATCAACTTGACGCCGATGGAGTTCAAGCTCCTTTCTTGCCTCGCGCAGAACCAGGACAAGCTCTTTTCGCGCAACCAGCTGCTGGACACGCTCTGGGGGACCGACGTAAACGTTTATGACCGAAGCGTCGATACTCACATCAGCAAAATCCGCAAGAAGCTGGGCACGAAGAGTTTCGTGATTCAATCGGTGCATCGTTCAGGTTACCGGTTTTCGCAGCCTCAGCCGCGCCAGCCCGAAGCGATGATCAGTTTGTAGGGTGCAGGGGCGCGGGACTAGGACCCGCGCCGAGTACCTCGCGGTCGTACACGCCTTCCCGTTACGGACATGATTTCGACGTAACGACTATTGTTTGAGTCCAAAAACTCTGGGCACGAGAATCAGACCAGTGGCATCCAGCAGGACGTGCGCAATCATGAATGCATATAGATCCCGCCGCCAAATGAAGACGAGCATGGGAATGAAACCCGCGATAGTAATGCCAATTGAAGCGCCGAATCCCCAGGACGGAATGTGAGCGGCCCCGAAAGCGGTTAGAACGACGGCGCCCGCGAGATAAGCATTTCCGAAACGCTCGGCTAACCTATGAAAGGCATAACCCCGATAGAGTGCCTCCTCCACGATACCCGCGGTCAGCACCGCAACGGCCAAATACCACGTCGGCAACGCTCCCATCCTTTCGATTCCGCTTTGAAATCCGGCGCCGAGGTATTTTTGAATCGGCATCTGCACGATCGAAATCAGGTAGCCGAGAACGCAGATCGCGAGCCCCCAACGCAAGGAGCTCATTCCGAAACGGGTAAAACCCAGAGAGCTCAGCCGCACCCCCTGCGCGAGTCTCGCGAATGCCAGTACGCTCCATAGCAAGGCCCACAGCAACGCCTGGCCCGCCAGGCCGCAGGCCAAAGGCCCCGCATCTCTACAAAGATATGAAAGAGGGCCGGCGATCAACGTCGGCCCGAACAAAGCTAGCGAAACCCCGAAAATATCCAGACGAAGTTTAGAGTGCATGAGCACCTGCTATTTGAGTGTCGCGCCCACTGAAGGAACCAGTTTCTCGACGTAGCTCTTCAGCTGCCCAGCCATTCGCCGAATTCGCCACGCGGCCTGACGATGCTGGATCTGCGCGTTTCGCAGATTCAACTCGGCCAGCGTCGCATCGTCGCCGGCCTGAATCACGTTGAACGCGGGAACGCGGCCCAACCGAAATCGCCCTTCCTCGAGCTCCACACGGCTCGACTGCTTTTCGAACGCTTGAGTCATGTTCTCGACGGTCTCGCCCAGCCTCTTGAGGTCGCTGCAGGCATTGAGCCAGGCGACACCCAGATCAGCTTGAGCGCGCGCCGACTGCGCCGCCGCGCGCTCGCGATCGGCACGCGCTTGAGCGAACGCCGCTTCTTCGGCGTTGTTCGACAGCGGCACCGTCAGCGTCAACGTGGCGGCGACCTCCTGGTGCTCGCGTCCCGTGACTTCTTCGACGGTCCGCGCGCGGTCGTTCGGGTCGATGCCGTTCACGACATAACCAAAATCGAGCTTGAGCTCGGGTGAAGTATTATGTTTCGCACGCCTGGCGCTGAGCTCGGAGGCCTCGGCCTGCAGACTCATGCGTTCGGTTGCCGTGTTGGAGGTGCTTTTGTTCTTCTCGGCGCAAAGCTTGCTGGCTTCCGCGACCGGCTCATCGAGCATCATGGGAATGATCATCGGGTCGATTTCGACCCAGTGACCTGGCAGCTTCAATGACGTCACGAGCTCGCGCCAGATCTGCCCGAGCGACTGCTCGGCTGATAAAAAATCGGAGCGCGAATTCAAATACGCGCTCTCGATTTGCAGAAAATCGGGCCGCTCACTCGTGCCGCGATTGAGTTTGATCCGCGTCACATCGAGCAGCCGTTGCCGCCGCTCGATGCTGCCCTGAGCGGCTTTCGCGCGAGCCTGCGACAACCACGCGCTGTAGAAAATTTGAATGATCCCGCTCGTCCACTCCTCGACACCCTCCCGGTATCCGAGCCGCGCGGCGCGCGCTGCGAGCTCGCCGGCCTCCACGCCGAGTCGCGTGGAGTAGCCGAAGAAATCACGCCAGAGCGACTGGCTCAAGCGCACCGAGGCACGCGATTCGACGTAGCTCGCGTTGAACAGCGGCGACGTGAGCTCGGCGTTTCCTTGCGAGACTTCGAGATTGAGACTGGTGCCCGTTGCGAACAAACTGCGCGTCCCCAGGAATGCGCCCGACGTTTTGCTCTGCGGGAACTGAGGGTTTCCTTGTTCGTTCTTGTTATCGTCGCTAGTGAGCCCGGTGTAGACCCAGTGCCCGAGAGGCGAGCGGGCTTGAAGCAGCGGAACGTCGACCGATTCAAGTGACGCCCGAACCTCACGAAACGAATCCGAAGACTCGAGCCCGCGCGAGACGACGAGCTCGAGCGTGATTTTCTTTTCGGGAAGGCTCTCCAGAAACGCCCTCGCATCGGGCGGCATCGGGTCGGCTCGTTTCTGCGCGCGCGCGGCTTTTTTCGCCTCGGTTTTTTGAGCTTCAGCCGCGGGCAGACTCGCGAGAAGAGCCACGGTCATGAACAGCGAGACGGTTTGGCGAAATGTCATGTCGGCTCCACGGTCGCGATCGGCTGGCCCATTTTGACTTTGCCCGCGATCGGAACGAATTGCGGATCGAGCACGGTGCTCTCGTAGACGACGATCACCGTGCTACCCATGTTGAAAATGCCCAGCTCCTGGCCCGGCAAAAATGAGAGCGGAGGCTGGTACTCTTTGTCTTCGCGCCGCAACCCCCACAGGGCCGCGTTACTCACCACCTGCGGATCGAAGGACAAAGTCATCTTTCCGACGTTGGTGGCGCCCACCATGACGACCGCGACCCGCCCGCGAGGCGTGTTGAACCACATCACCACGCGCTCGTTGATCGCGAAAAGCCGGTCGATGGCGTTCACGCTCCATGGGTTCACAGGCCAAAGATAGCCGGGCAAATACGTGATGTGCGTGAGCTTCCCGGCGATCGGCGCATGCACGCGGTGGTAATCGGTCGGGCACAGGTAATACGTGAGGAACCGGCCGCCCTCGAATATTTCGTTCGCTTTATTGAATCCTAGAAAGTCGCCGACTTCGTAGCTCTTGCCCTTGGCCTGTATCAGCGTGCCCTTCTCGATGTGACCGGCCTGGGTGATCACGGCGTCGCAGGGGTGCACGATGTCCCCGCCGACCGGGCGCAGCCCCGGTTTCAAGCGCCGGGTGAATAACGCGCCGATGGAGCGGTAATTCGAGAGCGGGAGCTCGGCCTCCGCGAGATTGAGGCGGTAGCGGCGGGCGAACCAGCTCAGCGCGAGCGCACGCAAAGGCTGCGGGAGCGGCATATGCACCAGCTTTCCGATGAGATACGAAAGCGTGTTCTTCGGTACATATTTCAACACAAGGCCCAAGGCGTTCTCATTCATACTTAATTTTGGTAACATTGGCCTGTGATTTGGGCAAGTTAAGCCGCGCCCCGGTCCACCGCCTTTTCGGCCCTAAGACGGCCGCCTGGAGGGTCCATGAGTCAGAAGTTCGAAAATCTCAAAGTCGGCATCGACGAGAGCCTCGAAGAGAAGCTCGCCCTGTTGATGCCCGGTTACACCAGCTACCAAGTTCTGCGCGAGTCGATCGACGCCCGCAAGCGCCACAGTCTTCACCGCGTCGTCACGGTCGAAGTTTACGGACCCGATGAAGCGCCGCCCGATCGCGATTTTCAAATCGAAAAGATCAACTTTCGCGGGTCGCCCGTTTTAATCGTAGGCTCAGGTCCCGCCGGGCTCTTCGCGGCCCTTCGGCTCGTCGAGCGCGGCATTCCGTGCGTATTGTTCGAGCGCGGCTCCGATGCCGTGAACCGCCTCAAGGCCATCAATCGCTACTGGCGCTACGGTGAGCTCAACCTCGACGACAACGTCTGTTTCGGCGAAGGCGGAGCGGGTCTTTACTCCGACGGCAAGCTCATGACTCGCATCAAGTCGCCCCACATCCCGTACGTGCTGAGGCGCCTGGTCGATTTCGGCGCGCCCAAAGAGATCGAGTGGCTCGCGAACCCGCACGTGGGCTCGGACCGCATCCGGCGCGTGATTCCGTTCGTGCGCAAGTTCCTCCTCGAAAACGGCTGCACGATCCGCTTCAACACGAAAGTGACAGAGCTTCTCACCGAGAAGAATCGCGTGACGGGCCTTAAGACCGCGACGGGCGAGATGTTTCACTCGGACCACGTCATCCTGGCCACGGGCCACTCCGCGCGTGACATGTTCGAGCATCTGCGCGATTTAGGCGTGCACCTCGAGGGCAAATCGTTCGCGATGGGTCTTCGAATCGAGCATCCGCAAAAGCTTATCAACCAAATTCAATATCGGCAGTTCGCCGAGCACCCGAAGCTGGGCTCGGCCAACTACAAGCTCACCTATCACATCGAAGAGACGAACACGGGTATTTACAGCTTTTGCATGTGCCCGGGCGGCTTCATTCTCTCGAGCGGTACTGATCCCGATGGCGTCGTCTGCAACGGCATGAGCAATTACCATCGTAACTCCCCGTTCGCGAACAGCGGAATCGTCGTGAGTATTGATTATCAAAAACACTTCGG
This sequence comes from Bdellovibrionales bacterium, assembly GCA_036275095.1. Taxonomy (GTDB): domain Bacteria; phylum Bdellovibrionota; class Bdellovibrionia; order Bdellovibrionales; family DASUEL01; genus DASUEL01. The sequence goes on along the minus strand of DASUEL010000337.1, from coordinate 5,635 downwards.
CGGCGACGTGTTCGCGGGTCTCGAGTTTCAACGCGGACTGGAGCGGCTCTGTAAACAAAACGTCGAAAGGGCCGGCGGCACCAAAGAGATTCCGGCGCAGCTCGCGGTCGACTTCATGGAAGGCCGCCTGAGCCCGTCTCTGATGAAGAGCTCCTGCCCGTCAGGCGTAGTCAGCGCACGGCTCGACGAGCTCCTGCCGCCGTTTCTCGCGAACGGTATCAAAGAGGGCCTCCTCGATTTCGAGCGCAAAATGCGCGGCTTTCTCTCGCCGCAGGCGCAGCTGCACGGCATTGAGTCCCGCACTTCATCGCCCGTGCGCGTGACCCGTAACCCCGAAACGATGCAGAGCCTTTCTCACGCGGGTCTTTACCCCGTGGGCGAAGGCGCGGGCTACGCCGGCGGCATCACGAGCGCCGCGGTCGACGGGATCAAAGCCGTCGAGGCCATCGTCGCCCAAGTCCAATCGCAGGTTTACACGCACTAACCCCTCGAAGCCGGGGCCCATTTTCGGCTCTGTCATCGATTTAACGGACCCAGCCCCGCCTAAAGCGCTTAGACCGGGTACGGGATTTGAACTCCCTCCGGTGGCGACTATTCCCGCAGGAGCCGTTACGATGAAACGTTTGATATTCTTGGCCGCATCTTTCTGCGTTTTACTTTCGCTTTCGGCGCGGGCCGACGACGTGGTGCTGGCCATCGGCCAGGCCAGCGCGGCGGAGGCTCAAGACCTCCAGAATTTCTTCAAGACGACGGCCCCTGGCTCGGCTGTCCTGCAAGTCCCGCAAATCGAGCTCGTTCCGGCGGTTCTTCCCGCCAACGCGAACGTCGTCAGCATCGTCTTCGTGGGCGATGGGCTTCAACAAGCGATTGATGGAAGCACGTTTCAGGGCAAAGCCGGCCAGCGAGCCGCGTTCACCCTCACGAAAATCGTGCCGGTCGAGCGGCTCTCAAACAACATCTTAGCGTACATTTGGAGCTGCACGGCCCCATGCAAAGAGGGCAAGCGACTCGATTTTCGCGAGATTTTCGAATCCGCCTACCTGACTCTGCTTCGAGCTGCCAGACCTGAGCAAAATCTCACGCTCGTAACTCAATATCAGGCGGCGGCTCAGGCCCCGGGCCGCACGAGCAATACGATCAGCTTTTTGATTTCGAGCACGCTCTCGACGGCCTCGAGGCTCCGGGATTTCGCGGGTCATAACGCCTCTCGGGCTGGCGGCTGGAGCAAACGCACACTTTATAGCTTACGCTATCGCCATGTTCCCTATGCCGTCGGCATCAACCTCGCGCTCGTGACGGTCAACGTGACGGCCGACGCCCCTGCGATCATACCCGTGACCGCGGCTGCCATCGGCTTCTATATCGGGCTCAAATGGATTCTTCCCGAGCGTTTCGAGCGCATGATCACGCCGGAATTCATTCGCAATCCTCTCGGTTTCTTCCGCCGCGGCGGCGGAGCGGCCTCGCGCTGCGGTGGCGCCGCGGGCCCCGTCTAACCATCGAATGCGCCCTTTTTGGGCGCTTCTTCAGTAAAAATAGCGGCTTAGCCCCTGTCAGATCGCCTCTATTTCGCCTCTAGGATGGTCCGTTTCTTGATATTGAACCGCTCCGAAGGGAGAGCCTTTCCTGTGTTGTACGTGGCTCGCATTCTGATCGCTTTCACCCTGCTGCTCGCGGGTTGCGGGAAACCTCGCCTTCAAGCGACCGGTCAGGACCCTTACGAGCCCGCGGTCACGGGCGGCACCGAGCGAAACCGCCCCTACACCGGTTATGGGCCCGCTCCCGACCTGGAAGAAATCAAGAAACACGTTCCGCCGAGCAACTCCAACCGGGCGTTCGCCGCGAAGATCGACTCGGCTCAGCTCCTCAGCCATCACGGCATCACTGAAACGGGCGCCCTGCGCATTCGCATGGACTGGAACGGCAGCGACAAGCCGCTCGAATTTTGGGGTCAGCTGAAAACCCAGAACGGAAAGACGTCGGCGGTCTTGCGCGACGAAACTGGCCAGCAAAAGGGCCTCGTCATCGACGCGACTTGCTCCGACAGCGGTTGCGGAACCGTGACGTCATACATGTATTTCAACCGCGTTTTGAAATCTGGAATGATCTTCCGCAAAGAGGAGCGCAAGATTCAAGCGCGACTCGCGCCCGAGGCACTCAAAGTGCTCAGCTGTTACGACCAGACCATTCAGCGCTCGATTCAGAAATACGCCGCCGGCGTGCAGGTGACGGTCGCCTCGACCGAAGTCGTTCCGGGCGCGACCCACTTCAAGCTCTACGAAAACGGCGACTCGAACGTTCGCATCGAGGGCAAGCTCTTGCGAACCGACGGCGAGTGCCTGCCTTTGAAAGGCGAAGGCGACGAAGCGATTCTCGCGCAAATCTGCCTCGCCGGAAACAGCGGTAACGGCAGCCTCGTGTTCAAAGCGAGCCTTCCACCCGTGCCGGCGGGCTGCAAGCCGACCGAAGGCGGCGCCGCGGACCCGTCGATTTTTCTGCAAGTTCCGCGCGCAGCCGACGAAAACACGAATGCGGCCGGCGGCGGCGCAAAGGGCTCTCCGAACGACGGCACGACTGGCGCCGCGAATGGCGGCGCTCAAGGCGGCGTGAAAGCCGGCGGGCCGGCGGCGAAGCCCGTGCCCGTGCGAAACGGCGGTCAAGGAACGCATGTTCCCCCGCCCAATCGCGGGCGCAACGAGGGCCGCGGCCGCGACTCGCGCGCCAACCCGGGCGTCGTGATTCCGGGCCCGCTCTGCCAGCTCCCGATTCCGCCGGCGCAGGTTCATTCGCTGGTGAAAACGATCTACAAAGATTGCGGCCACTCGGCTGTCGCCGCGCAGATCGCAGAGAACTGGTCAGCCCGCGGGAACCGCGCGGCGAACCTCCTGCGCTTTCTCCAGCAAAAAGACAGAGGCGACGTCGCGGTCATGAAACGCGTGCTCCGCGCGGCTTCGCTTCCGCCCGTGTTGAGCCTCATCACCGTTCAGGAGTCTGACTTCAAATCGAACGTCTGCAGCCCTCGCGGCGCCTGCGGCTTTTGGCAACTGATGCCCGGAACGGCCGCGGCGAACGGAACGCCCGCCCACCGCCGCGATGAAACCGAGCCGGCCACCCGCGCGGCCGCCCGGTACTTGAACCGGCTCATCAGCCTATGGACGAATCGCCAATCCGGCGAAGTGAATTTCAAAATGGTGCTCGCTTCGTACAATGCGGGCGAGGGCAACGCCGGCGATGCGGCGGAGTCACTCGAGCGCCGCGCGCTCCGAAGCCACCGCGCGGGCGAGGCCCAGTTCGCCCGCCTCACCGCCGCGGAAATAAAGAGCTTCTCCGAAGATTTTTGGGAGCTTTACCGTCACGGCATGTTCACCGCCGAAACTCGCAAGTTCGTCCCGAGCGTGCTCGGCCTCATCTTCACGTCCGTTCGTCCCGATCAGGCGGGCCACACGGGCGTTGAAGGGTTTCTCGATCTCGACTAAACGCGAAGCTTGAACCGATGGCCTGTCCCCGCGCGCTCGGGCTCCGCCTCTTGCTCGGGTTCGTCCCAAAACAACAGGTAACCCGCGATCATGATCGACGCGAAAAACACGAGATTCATCATGACCGCCGTCATGACGTGAAACACGACGCCGAAGACGAGCCAAGGCCGCCTCAAATACGGTATCCAGATCGCCAGCGGAAAATACGCTTCCCACAAGAGCGTCGAATAGGTTCCCAGGTAGATGAGCCAGGGCGCGTGCGCGACGAAACTCAAGTCAAACGGCGAAACGATTCCGTTTGCGACAATGCTCCACAGGGCCTCGCCGCTCCACCAGCTGTTGCCGCGAAACTTTTCGAGCCCCGAGTAGGCGTAGATCACGCAAAGATGAATCTGGGCCATGCGAACGGCGGCGGGCGTGAGCAAATCCGAAGACTTGAACTGGCGGCTCGCACGCGGGCTGAAGTGGGAGTCCGAGCGCATGAGCATCAGGTAAAACAGCCAGGCGGCCGCGACCTTGTCAAAACCGTACATCACCAGAAAATTGCGATGCTCGAACAGCACGTGCAAGTAAAGCGCTCCAGCGGCCATCAGCCTGGGCCAAACCCCGAGCGCCAGCAAGAGGAGCAGCAGCAGTAACAAGCCATGCAGCGCCTGCACCATCACGGGATCAACCGGAAACCAAAACAGCGGCGTATGATAAACGCCGTCGAAAAGCCGGCGGGCCTTTTCGAGCGAGAGCATTCCGGTGTCGTAGTAAAAATCGGGAAGCTCGGTGTGGCGAATTGCGAAATAAACCAGCATGATCGATGCGGCCGCGACCCTGAAAAGGGAGGTCTTTCTGAGTTGAACGGGCGAGAACCAGAATGCGCTCCAAAGGCTCCAAACCTTAGCCATCACGAAGCGCCTCCTCGCACGAGGCGACGACCGGCTCGCCCGAATACACGACGTTCGACGGATCAAAGAGCGGCTGCCCGTTCTTTACCTGCTCAAGCGACGGAACCTGCACGTACGCCGCGCGCACGCTGACACCCGCGGCCTGCGGGTGCTGGCGGCAGATCCACGAGATGAAGATCGACTGCCGCGCGGTCTGATCGATGAACATGAAGCTGCGGCTGGAGTTGCGGCGCGTGTAGGTGAAGTCGAAGAAACCCTTCTTCTCGGGCGGCCATTTGTAGACTTCGTCGCCCGTGACGCCTTCGGGCTTTTCGCGCCAGTCGATCTCGTACTCGAAGTAGGTGGCGATCTCGGGCTCGGGCGCGAAGAACTGCCACTTTGAATTGAGCCCGAAGGTATTGGCATATGGCAAAATCACGGGCAACAAATCGCGCTGAAAATAGGAGACGCTGTTCGGATAGACGGCGATGACGGTCAGATGAAACGCGATGGCCAGCGAGAGAAGCTTCTTTTTCACTCTGTCTATCTCTCCATGACAAACAAAACGGCGAACAAACTAAAAGGCCGGTGTTTCACCGGCCCTTCTTTATCGACTAGGACTGATTATCGTCATCCGATCCGGTTTCGTCGCCGTCAAAATCCCGCAGCGCCTGAGCCAGCTGATCGGGCCGGTACACCGATTGCTTCAGGTGTTCCCGCTCCGAGGGATTCGTGTCTTTGACGCCCGCGTTTTTGTTTTTGAGTCCTTCGAGAATCTCGCTCAGCTTGCCCGCGTCCTGAGCCACGATGGTCTCGGCCGGAGCTTCGTCCGCGTCGCTGTCGCCGATGGCGCCGGCCGCGAACGTTTCATCGTGCGCACCGGCGTCGTTACCGGGTACGTCGGTGGCCGTTTCGCTCGAAATGTTCTCGAGCGACTCCGCGGCAAGCTCCGCCAGATCGGCCGCGACCGACTGCGGTTCTTCTGGCAACTCGTCATCATCGGACTCGAGCTCGGCGCCATCGTCGTTGAGCTCGGCTTGCACGTCGGCATCCGCCCCTTCGTCGGCATCGGCTCGAAGCTCGGCTTCATTTGAAGCCGCGTCGCCTGCCGGCGCGTTCGTGCCGTCGAGCTCTGAGGCACCTTCCAGCTCGCGCGCGGCCTCGGCGGCCGGCGCTTGCGCGGCTTCTTCGGCCTCACTGGTCTGAACGGGCTCGCCGCCGTTCGCGGCCGCCGCTTGTGCCGCGAGCTTGGCTTCGTATTTCACGAGCCACTTTTTGTCTTTT
>DASUEL010000336.1:0-2629 GCA_036275095.1 Bdellovibrionales bacterium | reverse complement strand
AATTTTGTTTTCAACAACCGTGCCCGCGAATGATCGGCAGAGTGCCGCCCAGGCCTGAGAGGCAAATCGAAAATTCCGCTGATTCTCGGGCAAACGTCAATGAAGTCGGCAGCGCCGCTCCTGGCGCGGGATTAAAGCCATGTAACGAGGAGGTTTTCGCCGCGCACGTCAAGGGATGGCGACTTGAACAATGCGCTCGAATTTCAGAGGATCTTCGAGAACGCGTCCCGGTGCTTCCGCTCGAGGCGTTTGAGAACGCGCGCATGGCGCTTGATTTCGGGCAAACTGGCTAACTCTTGGTAGGCATCGTCCTCGACGCCGTCCAGGTCGGCCGCGCGCCCGTGCACGACGAAGAGCTCGAGTGCCGCCTCGTCGCCGTTTTTGAGCCGGGGGACGAGGTACTCCCGAGTCAGCTGCCCGAGCGTTCTCACGCAGCGCCCGCCCTCCATTTGGCAAAGGACATAAGGGCCTTCGAAGATTGCCATGCCCCCGACGGGCGACTCGGATTCGACCGCGCGAGCCAGCAAGCCCTCGATGTAGGCCCGAGCGAACTTCGGGTCGCCATAATGCAAGTACCTCACGTACTCGAGCAGCAGCTTGTCGGGATGGCCTTCGCGCAGTCCGGCCAGATGGCCCTCGAGATAAAGCGCATAATTGTGGTCGGAGTCGCTCATTTTCGATTCGGCGAGGGGCTGCGGAGCAGGCGTCGGTGCCGCCAGTGGAGCCGGCGTCGCGGCCGGCGGCTCCTCGGTTTTCTGAGCCGAACCGCACGCGCCGAGCGACAGTGCGAGGATAATCACGCTCAGGCCATGTATTGAATCAATGCGAAGAGCGCCCGGTCTCATTCTTTATCAGCGAGCGCGATCGTATGCGCGATCAAGCCGTTGAGCGTGTCGAGCTGTTTCTCCATGCGAAGATCGCCCAGACCCAGCTGCAAAAGACCCATCGCGGGAATCTCGACGTCGCGCTCGAGCAGCAGCCAGTACACGGCCGCGACCGCGGTACGGCGGTTGGCGTCTTTGAAGAAATGCTTGAGAACCAGCTGCGAGTAAAGGTAGCTCGCGGCTTCAGCGAGGTTCCCTTGTTCGGCTTCGTCGCGCGCGCGAAAAATGATGTCGCGGGCCTCGAAGAGCGGGTTCGAGATCATCGACATCTTTTCGATGCGGCCGCTCGGGAGGCGAAGGCTCACCGACTCGACCCGCCAGGGATCGTCATTCGTGTGAGTCAGCATGTTGTTGAGCTGGGCGAGCTCGGGAACGTTCAGGTGTTTCTTGTGGCTTCTGGCGGTCGTATGAATGTACTCAATCGTTTTCTCGAAACGAACCAGCTCGAGCTGTTTTTTCAGTACGTATACGTCACCCATGGCGCCCCAAAATTATCATACGTCCCACCGTTTGCCACTAAAAAGAAAACGAGATCGCCGCCACCAGATTCATGCCCCCGATGAAGTAATGGACGCTCTGAAGGTTCGAGTCGGTTTGTTTAGAGCCGTTATAGAAGTTCAGCGCGGCGATGAATCCATGTGTGAACGCCTTGATCAGCTTTGCCTTTTTGCGGTTCGCGTTCTTCTCCGAGAGATAGTTCGAAAGCAGGCCGTTCTTCTGGCTCTCGCTCAAACCGGCCGTTCGATCGACGGCGCGATAAAAGGCGCCGTCCTCATGGCCGATTTGCATCATATAGGTGCCGTAGCCGACCGCCGCGATTCCCATGCTTTGCGATATGGTGAATACGGTCTGGGCGAACGGATCTTGAGTCTGCTGATAGCCGATCGTGCCGCCGATGACGGCGAGCGCGCCGCTCACGATGTAGGCCGTTCCCTCACGGCGGTCCCGGTCTTCTTGTTCTTCGACAAAACGTGAAAACCGGTCCCAATGCGGCTCGCCCTCGTAGAGTCGGGGCTCACCAGCGAAGGCCGGCGCGCTGACGACGAGTAGAATGAAGCTCACGAGTCTAGAAATCAAAGCTGAACTCCGTCATGACCGAGCTGCGGCTGGCTTCGCCGAGATCGGCGGTCTTATATTTCATCGAGCTGAACAAGACGGCGACGTGCGCCGACCAGAAACTGCTCATCAAGCCGAAATTCAAATACTCGCGGCCCCAGCCCATCGTGGCCTCTATGAGGCCGAGCCGGTAATCGGCTCCGAGCCCGAATCGATCCCATAGGTCGGGCCGCATGTCTGAAGCGCGATAGTTGAGACCCAGCTCGAGTTTCCCGAATCCGATCGGCGGCGCGACGCCCACTCCCGTGTCCAGCACCGGCGACTGCTTCGTCTCTTCAAAGGTGCGATCGGTGAAGCCCATGTTGGAAATCATAGCCGAGAGCTTGGGCTCCCAAGTGCCGGCGCCGAGAATCGTGAGCCCGGGCTCGAGATACACGAGTTTCTGCTCCTTCGGCGCCAAGACGCTTTCGCCATCGGCGATGGCCTCGAACATCGAGAACTCGTTTTGAACGAACTTGCGGTCGACCAGCCGGGTTTGCAGGCCCGCTTGGAGCCACGGCGTGACCGGGCCGCCCGCCTGCACGCGTAGGCTGCGCTCTTGCGCCGCCCGCAGCGCCACGACCGGATACGCCTGGTTGCGCACCACCGAGACGTAGCTCAAATGGTAAGGAGTGAACGCGATCGAAACA
>DASUEL010000335.1:0-5702 GCA_036275095.1 Bdellovibrionales bacterium | reverse complement strand
CTCATTGGCTTCCGATGACCGAATTAAGACCCAGTTCACCCTCTTGATCAAATTGTTCGGCGAGGGGAAGGCCTCCGACTTCATTCGCAATCTAAAAGGCGGTGAGCCACTTCAATTTACCGGGCCCTTTGGAAAGCTCTTGTTCAAGCAGCCGGCCGCGCCGCAAGTCATCTTGATGTGCACGGGTGCCGGGCTTTCACAGCACATGTCCTTTTTGCTGTCGCATGCCGAGCGTTTCCCGCAGTCGCAATTCAAACTGCTCGTGGGGGTCTGGAACGAAGGCGAAATCTTCTATCAAAATGAGCTCGAGGCCCTCAAGTCGAAGGTCAAAAACTTTTCGTATGATTTCGTGCTCGATAAGCCGGCCGACTCCTGGAAGGGCAAACGCGGCTTCGTCACCGATTACATCAAAGAGCTCGGCATCGACAAAACCGAGACCCACTTTTACCTGTGCGGAAACCCCGCGATGATCAAGGGTGCAAAAGAGGTTTTGGCAGGCTCGAACTTTCCCGCCGACCGCATCTTCGCCGAGTCATTCGGCTGATCAATTATATTTCAGCGCGAAGCTGAGAACGGCCGCGACGAGGACGAGCGCGCTCACCACGAGCAAGCTTCGTACTTTCGTGCTCGAGTCTTCGGCCATGGCGCCGCCGTCGATGGCGACCAAATGCCGGTGAAACTTCAAACCCAGGCGCTCCTTCTCCGGAGCTTTTTCAGTCAGAAACTCGATCGCCACCTGGATGTCATGGCCGGGCCCATCTTCATTAGGGCTCTCCAGCCGCACGACGCGCCCGTAGCGCACCACCCGCCCGCCGAGCTCGAATTCAACCTTGATGATCTCGCCCAAATGAGGAATCGCGCGACCGTCGACATGAAAGGCCATTCCCGAATCCGAAAGATTGACGATCTTGGTTTTCGCGATTTTTCTTCGGCTCCCGCCTCGTGAAAATCTGAGCAAGGTCTCTTCGCCGGTCCTTACGAGATACCTAGGGGAACGGTTCACCCTGTCCTCCTTGCGAAGTTTTAGAGCGGCACCCATGGAGAGCCTCCAGTTGATGACTCCATTTTATCATGCGTGCCTGGACCTGACGGGTTGGCACGGCCGCGACGTTTCACCCTGTTACGAAGTCCCGCTTCGGGGCGCCAAACCCGGTGGGTCTCCCACGCTGAGACGCTGACTTTATTGATTTGACTCACCTTTTCCTTAGTGATTGCATTGAGACAGGAGCGTGTCATGCAGCGTGGCCTGTCCATCATCGTTCTAAGTTTCTTGATCGCAGCGTGTGCGAGCTCGACCGTCATCAATACCGAGCCGCAAGGCGCGCAGGTCGTAATCGACGGGCAGGTTCGGGGAACGACTCCTTATACCTACACCGACCGCAAGACGATCGGTTCCACGACGCGGGTCACACTGAAAAAAGAGGGCTACGAAGATTTCGAAGCCCTGCTCGTTCGCAACGAGGAGTTCGATGCGGGCGCGTGCGCCGGCGGCGTCTTCACGCTGATCCCCTTTTTGTGGGTTCAGAAATACGCTCCCGAAAGAATGTACGAGCTGAGCTCGCTCGAAGGAACCGCGCCCGAAGAAGAAGACGAAATCGATGAGAGCCCCGAGCCCGCGGCCACGCCGGCACCCGCTCCTCCGACACCGGCTCCCGCCGCCAAAGCGGGAAAATCCGTCAAGAAATTCCCCGCTCCGCCCAAAGGCGGAACCAAGCCCGTAAAAGGGAAGAAGGCCCCGAAAGCGGCGGCCAGGCCAAATGCAAAACCGGCGGCGAAAGCCGCTGAATCCGAGAAACCCGAGGCGCCCGGTACGACTGCTGCACCCGCGGCACCTCAGTCCGCCCCCGCACCCGTTGAAGCGCCTCCGTCTGGCCAATAAGTTCGTGGTACTCGCGCTGGCGCTGCCGCCGGCCGCAGGCTGCTCGTACGTGCAAAAGCCGGCGCCTCGAAACATCACCGATTATATTTACGCCGAAAGCCCGCAATCGAGCCGTTCCAACTCGCGGGCATTTGAAGTAAAACGGGCGCTGGACGGAGTCGCCGGCGCGAACTGCCGCTGGCTCCCGTCGGACTCACGGTTTTTCGAGCGCACGTCGCAAACGTGCGGCCCCATCAAAGCCGTGTTTCTCGCCATGGGGCGAGCGCTTGAAGAGCCCGACATCGCGGCTGAGCCCGCGCATCCGGTCGTGAACTTTGAAGGAAGTCTGAGATGGATTCACATGCCGCTCGAATGCGGCCCCTAACCCGAGCCCTCGCTGCCGCATGCGTGGCGATTTTTTGCGGCCAAGCGCTAGCCGCGCCCAAGCCCGATCACCTGAAGCATCTCGTACTTTCGTCGCTGGCGAGTGAGCGGCATTTCGATGCCCAACACCTGGCTCTTACAGGTTTGGCTCTTTTCGCCGATGACCCCGAAAGCCGGGCGCGCTTCACGCTCTGGCGCGCGCATGCTCTTTGGAAGCTAGGCGATACGACCGAAGCTTATCGTTTGCTCGCCTCCGACGATACGTTTCGCGGGCTCTCACCCGATCTGAGGCGCAAAGTCGAGTTTTACGAGCGTTGGATTCATCTGAAATCGGGCGATCGCGATCATTTCGAGCGGTGGCTGGCGAGGGCGCCGGGCGAGCTACAGAGGCGCGGGCGCTTCTATCTTGAAATTCGAAATGCGCCGGCGCCTGAAACGTTGGACGCGCTCGCGCTCTCAGGCGCGAATCGCACGGGCCTGCAAGCGGCGCTCGACGAGTACAAGCAGGCGCCTCAGCAGTCGCCCGCGTTCAACGCCGTATTGAGCGGCGTGCTCCCCGGCGCCGGGCACGCCCGCCTTGGCCGCTGGCAGGATGCCGCACTGACGTTCGCTCTCAACGCGATCTCGATCAGCGCGACAGTGGAGCTTGCGCGCAAAGACCTGGCAATGCCCGCGGTGGCGGCCGGCGCCTTCGCCTCCTTGTTTTACGTCGGAGGAATCTCGAGTGCGTGGCGGCTCACGAAAGAGCGAAACGAGCAGGCACGCGAAAAGCCGCTGCAAAAAATCGAAAATGCGCTTTTCGAGGAGCTCAAGCTTGATTTTTAAGAGCTGGTCCCGCCCTTTCACCACAAAACGGCTCGTGCTCCGGCCGTTCACGCCGGCGGACCACGCCGCGTGGGCCGGCGGGCAAGCGAACCGTTTGCCGAAACAGAACAAGTTCGACCCGGGCCCGCCGCCGAAACGCGAGCTCAGCCGGGCGCGCTTCTTGGCGAAAATAAAAGTTCACCAGGCGCGCGCGAAGCTGGACGACCAATACGTGTACGGCGTCTTCAAGCGCGACACCGGCGAATGCCTCGGATTCGTCGACCTTACGGTGTTCATGCGAAAGAGCGTTCAGTGGGCGAATCTCGGCTACAACATCAGCAACCAATATTGGGGTCAAGGCTACGCGACCGAAGCAGCGAAAGCCGCTCTCGAGATCGCGTTCAAACGCCTGAAACTCCACCGCGTCGAAGCGGCGATGGAGCTCGATCACAAGGCTTCCGCTAAAGTTGCGCGCGGTGCCGGCCTGACTCGGGAAGGCGTCCGCAAACGCTTCATCCGCATCGGCCGGCGCTGGGCCGACCTCATCGTTTACGTCAAGGTGGCGCCACGATGAAACTGTTCGCGGTTTTTCTCGGCGGGAAAGCCAAAGGCGCGTCCATCGAAATGCACGACCTGGTTTTCGTCGCGGGCCGCGCGCTGAAAGATACGATTCCGCAGCTGCGCAAACTATGGTTCGGCGATAAGTCCTCGGTTCACATCGATTCCTATGCGCCGCTCACGCACGTGGACGGCTACGAGATCGAGCTCGTCAAAGGCGCGCCACGTGGCGGGCCTAAGCTCTATTTCGTGAACATCGGCTCGTACACGAAGAACCGGTTCGGCGAAAACCATCACTATTTCTTCATCGTGGCGAAAAATGGACTCGAGGCGAGGGCGCGGGCGAAAGCCGCCGTTAAAACACTCGGCGAGGACGTTCCGCACACGGATAATCTCTTCGAGATCGACAAAATCGCACCGGTGAAGCCGGCTTCCGGGCTCGCCCTCGTACTTACGAAGCGAGGCCGGGCCAAGCCGGTCAGAATCACGAATACTTACCTGCCGATCGGCCGCCACTAGCGTTCTTGCAGATTTTTCATGCACACCTGCGGTTCGTACACGCCCGCCCACGAGAGACGCGCTTAATATGCGCATTAGCGGGCTCGGAAATTGAACGGGTGTTTCAGCCTATTCCCGGAGATCACGCCATGAAACTCGCCGCCCTCTTGTTTTGCATCTTGTTCGCGCCGCTCGCCTTCGCATTGGAGCCCGTGATGACGGATTGGAGCGCGCTTTTCGCGAGCGGCCAGCCTCTGACACTGGCCGGCCTTCCGAAAGGGTACGTGTGCTGGACCGAAAACGCTCTTTCGAGCGACGGTCCGAAGACCTCCGCAGGCATCATGCTCTTCACCGACGCGCTGGTCCCCCGCGCCTCGGCCATGGTTTTCAAGGGCAAACGGTCCAAGACCGACAGAGTCAACGATCTGTTCTTTCTGCTGGCGCCGTTGGGTCCCGAGGACGGCGAGCAGGTCGCCACGCTTCAAAAGCTCGAATACGGGCCGTTCGGCACGCCGAAACATCGGGCGTGGCGGGTTTCATTCAGAGTCGCCGGTGACTACCTGATCGCGAAGATCGCCCCAATGGGACTCAAGAATCAAAGCCCCCGAATCTCCTATGTGGGAGCCAGGCTTCGCGAATACCAAACGGGGTGTTTATGAGAACAGCCATCGTCGCGATTTTATTGTTGGCCGCATCAGCTTCGTGGAGCGACGTTTTCGTACGGCGGCCGTTCAAAGCCGCGTTCGCGCGCGCGACTCCTCTGGTTTTGAGTCAGTTCCCGGCGGCGGAATTGTGCTGGCTGAACCCGATGGGCTCGAGCGACAACTCGTTTTTTCCCGACGGCCGCCCGATGTATGAGGTCGCGACTCTCTATTTCGATTTGCGAAAGACGCCCTATCGAGGAAACGCCGCCAGCCTCGGTGATCCGGACTCGAAGAAAGTCAAAAAGCTCATCGCAAAACGCGCGTCTGAGGAGCTCAAGACCGAAAACGGCGAGCTGGTTCTGTACAACTACCTGTACCTGAACAAAAAGCCCGTGCGCCGCGAGCGTGCGACGCTCCGGCAGCTCACGCGTGACGGGCAGCTGTACATCATCGCGAAGCTTGAAAGCAACTGCCCCCGGGACATCGCCGGAACGGCGTCATGCCCGACGGGCTTTCTCGAATACAATTACATGGAGTTCAAGGCGAACTACTACCAGTCGCCCTGCAAGTAACGCCGCACAGTCCCTCAGAGAAAGTCTTTGAGCGCGGTAATGAAGTCGGCTTGCCGCTCGAAGTGCACCCAGTGCCCCGCGCCCGGGATTTCGACGCCGCGAAAGTTTTTGTTTTCGCGTAATAGCCGGTCGAACATCGCGCGCGGGAGATCATCGCTTCGCCCGCCGCGAATCAAAAGGGTCGGGGTCTTTATCGAGAGCCATTCACTCCAGCGATCCTTGCGGCGAATCGCCGACACGCTCTGATAGACGGCCTCGGTCGAAAAGCGCCAGTCGAAGCGGCCAGGCGCCACCTCATCGATGTTCGAGTACAAATAGGCACCCAAAGTCGGGCTGAAGTTGTTGTATAAAAACTCCTTTGCCGACTTCTTATCGGGAAACGGC
>DASUEL010000334.1:0-5932 GCA_036275095.1 Bdellovibrionales bacterium | reverse complement strand
GAGCCGCTGTCGAGCGCGCCGCCAAGGCCGCTCCCGCCGAAGTCTCCGCAGTTCTGAAATTGCGAGATCAGGATCAGTCCCGCCACAGAAAGAATTGCGAACGCCGAATGTGTGCGCTTCATAGTTCCCCTTTTCCCTCATGATCTCATCGGCTTATTTTGAGACGATCTTGAGAGTATCCCGAAGTTAAATTGTGCAAAGTCGAGGCCCGGCGCGAGCTTAACCTGGCTTTGAGCTGGCGAGGCGCCACTGTCGGGTGATCCCGCGCGACGGCTCCTAAAGCCTTGAACTCAGACGCGATTCTGCTAGGTTTGAACTTATCAACACGCACTCAATCTTTGAACAGGTGGACCATGCGATCTTCGCGGCTTTTGGCCCGTTTGCTTTGCGCCCTGAGCGCAATCTTCGCCGTGGTGACCGGCGCCCAGGCCGCCGAAGACGTCTTTCGCTTCCACCTCGGTGAAGAGCCCTGGACGCTGGATCCGGCCCGGTTGCACGGAAACGAGCACAGCTATTTCAACTCGCTCGTCTTCACCGGGCTGTTCAAGTACGACAATCAAAAAGGGCTGATACCCGCGGGCGCAAAAAGTTGCGCGCGCCCGAATACGCGGAAACTCGTCTGCGAATTGAACCCGGAAATGAAATGGAGCGACGGCACCCCGGTTTTGGCCGAACACTACGTGCAAGCGTACCGGCACTTCGTCGACCCGGGCGTGGGCGGCCCCGACATCGAGCTTCTGCTCCCGCTCAAAAATGCGGCCGCGATTCTCAAGCGCGCGGCTCCGCCGGAGCGGCTCGGCGTCTCGGCGCCCGCTCCCAGAACGCTCGTCTTCGAGTTCGATACGCCCGACTACGATTTCGAACACAAGCTCGTCTCGATGGGTCTCGTGCCGTGGAAAACCCTGCCCGACGTGAATAAGCCGCTCGAAGCGTTGTTCAACGGACCCTATAAAATCGCGAAGTGGGAGCGCGGTAAGAAGGTCATCTTCGAGCCCAACCCGCACTATTCCGGCGGCCATCCCGCACGCCCCAAGATCGAGGTCGTTTTCGTGCTCGAGGATATCACCGCGCTCACGCTCTTCGAAAACGGCACGCTCGGGTTCTTGCGGCGGCTCCCGACCATGCACATTCCCAAATTTCGAGCTCATCCGGGCTTCACGCAAATCCCGTTCGTACGCTTCGACTACCTCGGGCTCGGGCCCGAGCTCGATGCGCACCCCGAATTACGAAAAGCGCTCGCGCTCGCGCTCGATTACGACGGTTTGAAAAACATGCTTCATGCGCTCGGGCGCCCGGGCTGCCCGAGTTTCCCCGAGACCTTCATGGACAAACCGCGCTGCCTGCCTTACGACGTCAAGGCCGCGAAAGAGGCGCTCGCGAAAGTGCCGGCCGAAGTGAAGGCGAAAACTCTCAAGCTCGCGATCAGCCAGCAAGGCGGCGACGATATCAAGCGGCAGGCCGAGTGGTTTCAGGGGCAATGGGCGAAAAATCTCGGTCTCAAAATCGAGATCGAGAGCTTCGAGAACAAAGTGCATCTGCAAAACCTGAAGGTAGCCCCGCCCGCGCTGTTTCGCAAAGGCGTCACGCTGGACCGCCCGACGTGCCTGGCAGCGCTCGAGACGTTCGCGGCGGTCAATCCCGAGAACTACATTCGCTTCAAGAACGACGAGTATGAGAACGTTCTGAAAAAGCTGAACTCCGATTTGCCGCGGCGGACGAAGAAGAGTCTTTGCGGGCGGGGCATGCAGATCCTGCTCGATTCGTACAAGGCGGTGCCCCTCGGACGCATTCACTTCACGATGCTGCTCGACCGGAAGTTCAAGGGGTGGACGATCAACGAGCTCAATCAAATCGACGTGAGCGGACTGCATGTGATGAAATGACCGACAGACGTTCGTCGTGACTCGCATAGCTAAGTCATCGGAACCTCGGGCTATCCCGGAGCATTCCTTTTATTTTCAATAATTCTCAAGTGTTACCGATAAGTAAATGAATCTCTCAACTTGAGAAGGGGGCTATTGTCATGTCCAAAAAAGAAGTGACCGCTCAGAAGAAACCCGAAGCAGCTGCAAGCACTGGCCCGAGCGGATGCGTCGCTGAAGGATGCAAACAAAAATCATCACGCCTGAACTTCTGCGCCGAGCACTACGATTGGTTCAAAGCCGGCCTCGTCACCAAAGAGGGCGTGCGCCCAAAAGACTTCGACAAAAAATGGATCAACTACACGCGAAAAAAGGCCGCGGCTTAATCCGCGCTATCGAATCCTGCAACTGGAGATGAGGATCCTTTGAAAAAAAGGCCCAGCCCCGATAATGTGATTGAGCTCAATCCGCGGCAAAGCGAGCCCATTGCGGTGGACTTTGCCGGAATGTCGGGGCCTATCTACAAGGAAGAGATCGGCAAGATCCTCGATATGATCCTCGAAAAGGCGATTCAAAACTCGAACGCCGACGCAGGCAGCATCTACATCATCGAAAAAGTTCGCCAAGACTCGTACGGCGGCGCCCTGCCCAAATACCGGCAGGTTCTGAAGTTCTATCGTGCGACGAATCGCACGAGCGGCGACAAGCGCGACCTCCCCCACATCGAGATCGACAACCGCAGCATCGCCGGTTACGTCGCGATGACGGGCAACACCGTCCGAATCAAAGACTGTTACAAACTCACCGGCGAGGAGCCGTTCCACTTTTTCGCCGAAATCGACAAGAAGACCGGTTACAAGACCACCTCCGTGCTGTCGGTCCCGATCAAATCGGTCAAAGGAAACGTCATTGGTGTCGTTCAGCTCGTAAACAAGATCAGCCCGAAGCGCCGCAAAAACGATCGCCAGGCAAACGACGATCTGGTCGTGCCCTTCACGAAACAAGATGAAAACCTGATCGACGCGCTCGCCACCCACGCCGGCGTGGCTCTCGAAAACGTTCGCCTGTCCTCGGATATAGCGAACCTTTTCGAGAGCTTCGTCCGCGCATCCGTTACGGCGATCGAGGCGCGCGATCCGAGCACGAGCGGCCACAGCGATCGCGTGGCCCTGCTCACCGTGAGGCTCGCCGAGGTCGTCGACCGTGTCGACGCGGGTCAATTCGCCGCCGTGCGCTTCTCCCCGCAGCAGATCCAGGAGATTCGTTACGCGAGCCTCCTGCATGACTTCGGAAAGATCGGCGTTCGCGAAAACATCCTCTTGAAAGCCAAGAAGCTGTTCCCGCACGAGCTCGAGACGATCATGCTCCGCCTCGAAACGCTGAAAGCGAAAAACGAGGCGCGCTCGTGGAAGCAGGCCGCGGAACAACTCAGCTCCACGGCCATCGCGAAGCCCGAAGAGCGCGAACGCCACTACAGCCAAACCCTCTGGAACATCGACCGCTTCAACCAACAGGTCGAAACTGTTCGTAAAGGCGTGCATAAGGCCAACGAGTCGCAGGTCATGGACGGCGACTTCGACATCACGGGCCTACTGAACTGGCTGCTCACGGCCGCGCAAAACGTCGGCCAAGCCATTCTCACCGACAGCGAGCTCCGCCGCCTTTCGATCGCGCGGGGCACCCTGGCTCCTGAGGAGCGCCGCGAGATCGAATCTCACGTGAGCTATACATATAAATTTTTGAGCCAAATCGCCTGGACCGAAGAGCTATCGAATATTCCGAACATCGCGCACGCGCACCATGAAAAGCTCGACGGCACGGGCTACCCGCAGGCTTTGCAGGCCGATAAGATTCCGCTGCAATCGCGCATGATGACGATTGCCGACATCTACGACGCGCTCACCGCCATGGACCGGCCGTATAAGAAAGCCGTTTCCGCGGAGCGCGCGATCGAAATTCTGCATTATGAGGCGAAGGCCGGCAAATTGGACCGCAGCCTCTTGCAGATCTTTTGCGAAGCCGAGGTCTTCAAGATCGTCGAGACATTCCCCGTGCGCAAAGTGGGTTGATCATGAAGGCAAGACCGATTTCGATCCAGCTGACTTCCGCCACGCTCTTTCTCTTGGGGCCGACTTACCTCGCGTATTGGGCCGTGCATTCAGGCGGCGACCTCTCAATCGCCGTCTCGACGCTCGACCCGGTTTGGGCGTTTCTGCTCGCGTCCGGCGTCGTGGTCTCTGTCGGAGTGTGGACGGTGAAGACCTGGGGCTACTACTCGTTTCTCGCCTTTTCCGCGACGGCGCTGCTCTACCAGGCATGGCTCTACGTGCAGAATACCGAGACTTCGTTTTATCTCACGCTGGCCGTCAGCCTTCTTTCGAGCGTCGCGGCGGGGAGCTTCCTGCGCGAGCACATTTCGGCACCGTACTTCAATCCGCGCATGCGCTGGTGGGAACGCGACCCGCGGTTCCGCGTCAATCTCGGCGCGCGCTTTCAAGTCAACAATCAGCGCCAAAAAGGGGCTCTTCTCGATATCTCGCGCGGCGGCTGCTTCGCCGAGCTCGAGACGATTTTATTTCCGGGCGACGTGATCGAGCTTCGCGTGACTCTCGAGCAAGTGGACTTTCTCGCGCGCGCGAAAGTCATCTGGCGCTGCTCGCGCCCGCGCGGTTACGGTTTGATGTTCTACAACATGTCTCCCCGCCAAAAGCGCGAGATCGACCAGCTGCTCGACTACATCACCCGCCGGGTCGACACGAATTTACCGCCGGTCGAAAAGCGAGTCGCGGCCTGATATGGCGGGCTCCCCGATCGTCGCGATCACCGGCGCTTCCAGCGGAATCGGAGCCAGCGTCGCGCGCGGGCTCAGCGAAAGAGGCTACACTCCTCTCCTGATCGCGCGCCGCAAACCGGCGCTCGAAAGCGTCGCTCAATCACTCAAAGGCACATCCATCATCGTCGACGGCGACGTGAACGATTCGTCGCTCGACGCGAAAGTGCTAGCGGCCTTGAACGGCCGGCCGCTCGCGGGTCTCGTCAACAATGCCGGCCGCTACGATCGCGGCGCTTTCGAAACGTTTTCGGAAGCCGACTGGGCACGCGCGTTTCAAACGAACCTGTTCTCGGCGGCACGCCTGACCAAGAGCCTGCTTTCTTCGCTTTCGAGCCACGGCGGCGCGATCGTCAATGTGTCTTCTACGTTAGGTCTCAGGCCGGTCCCGCAGACCTCCATATATGCGGCCACCAAGGCGGCGATGAACAACTGGACTCAGGCTCTCGCGCTCGAGCTGGCCCCCAAGGTTCGCGTGAATTGCGTGTGCCCGGGAATTACCGACACTCCTTTGCACGGCTTCAGCGAGGAGCAGAAGCGTCAGCTCGCGCAGGCGCAACCCCTCGGCCGCATCGGTACGCCGGACGAGGTCGCGGAGGCCATAATCTTTCTGCTCGAATCCAAGTGGACGACGGGCGCCATTTTGGCCGTCGACGGCGGGATCAGTTTGACCTGAGTCGCGCGGTTGTGGCATCAGTTTGAATATGCCGCAGCCCACGCTTCGCCTCGCACGAAAAGTCACCTTTAGCAGCGCCCATCGCTATTTTAACCCGGCGTTTTCAGAAGACGAGAATAAGCGTATCTTCGGGATGTGTTACACGCCGTACGGCCACGGTCACAATTACGTGCTCGAGGCTTACTTCGAAGGGCCCGTCGACCCGCAAACCGGCATGGTCATCAATCTGCGGGACGTCGATCTCATACTTAAAGACGTCCTAAAGCCGCTCGACCATCACCATCTCAATTTCGACGTACCCGAGTTCAAATCGGCCGTGCCGACCACCGAGAACATCGCGAAATATTGCTTTGATCGCATCGCCGAAAAACTCGTTGGAACGCCGGTTCGCCTGAGTCAAGTGCGCCTATTCGAAGGCGACGATCTCTGGGTGGACTGTTACGGTTGATTATGGCGAAGATCGTCGTCACCAAACGCTACAAGCTCAGCGCGATGCACAGCCTCGAAAACACCGAGCTCAGTCCCGAGAAAAACCGGGAGATTTTCGGCCAGTGCTACCGGCTA
>DASUEL010000333.1:0-2020 GCA_036275095.1 Bdellovibrionales bacterium | reverse complement strand
CGTGGTACTGGCCGATCGTGACTCCTCACGATTCTCCATCAGGGGGCTCGAGAAAGCACTGGCCACGAAGACCGCGGACGTGCGGGTGTTCGGAAAACCCACGACGCGCAAGTACCGGCGAATGGCCGTGGCGCTCGCGCGCGCCAAAACCGTCGAAGAGGCCCGCCGCCTGGCAAAAAAGGCCGCGTCGCGAATCACCATCGATTACGAAGATTGAATCACGGGCATTGATACAAGCGCTGACAGCTGCGTTCGCTGGCGTCGGTATGAAAACCGAAATACTTGCCGTAGCCGAGGCTGTCGGCGTCGGGGCCGCTGATATTCGTTTTACCCCTCAATTCGGTTTGTCAGAGCCTCAATGGCGTGATGAACTGTCGAGCGATGCAAACCACTCCGAAGCTTCGCCAGGCGGCGTTCATTTTCATATTCATCACGGTCGTGCTCGACATACTCGCGCTCGGGATCATCATTCCCGTTTTGCCCGGCCTCGTCGCGGGATTCACCGGCGGCGACACCGCTCGCGCGGCCGAAATGTACGGTCTATTCGGGACCGTCTGGGCCGCGATGCAGTTTGTGTCGGCTCCGGTGCTGGGCTCGCTCTCCGATCGCTTCGGCCGCCGGCCGGTGATACTGCTCTCGAATTTCGGTTTGGGGCTCGATTACATTTTCATGGCGCTCGCGCCGACGCTGGGCTGGCTTTTCGTCGGCCGCGTCGTATCGGGCATTTCCGCCGCGAGCATTCCGACGGCGGGGGCGTACATCTCGGATGTGACGGCTCCCGAAAAACGCGCCGCGAGCTTCGGCCTGCTGGGCGCGGCGTTCGGCCTCGGGTTCGTGATGGGGCCGGCGCTCGGCGGGATACTCGGCGATATCGACCCGCGCCTTCCGTTTTGGGTCGCGGCGGGTTTGAGCCTTTTGAACGCCACCTACGGCGTTTTCGTGCTGCCCGAATCGCTGCCGCCCGAAAAGCGCGCGCCGTTTCGCTGGGCGCGGGCGAACCCGGTGGGCTCGCTCAAGCTTCTGCGCTCGCATCCGCAGCTTCTGGGCCTGGGAGCCGTCGCGTTTTTGAGCGCGCTCGCGCATGAAGTCTTGCCGAGCACGGCGGTACTCTATACGGGTTACCGTTACGGCTGGGGCCCGAAGGACGTGGGGATTCTACTCGCCGGCGTCGGCGTCTGCAGCGCCATCGTACAGGCCGGCCTCGTCCGCCCGGTGGTCGCGCGCTTCGGCGAGCGCCGTTCGCTGATCGCGGGCTTTACGTTCGGCGCCGCGGGTTTTGCGGTGTACGGCTGGGCCGATCAGGGTTGGCTCTACGTCATCGGCGTTCCGCTGATGGCCCTTTGGGGCATCGGCATGCCGGCGGCGCAAGGGCTGATGTCGACGCGCGTGAGCCCGAGCGAGCAAGGCCAGCTCCAAGGCGCGATCGGGAGCCTGCGCGGAATCGCGGGCCTGTTCGGCCCCGGAATTTTCACTCTGACTTTTTCGAGCTTCATCAGCCGGCCCGAAGGACTGAAAGTCCCGGGCGCGCCGTTTTACCTTGCGGCGTCACTGCTGTTGATGGCGGTCGCGACGTCGTGGCTCGCCACCCGCGCGCGGCCGGAAGCCGTGATCACTGAGGTGACGTGATTTTCAGACCCACCAGCGAGACGATGAGCAGGGCCAGGAAAAACAAACGGGCGAACGAGGCGTCTTCGCCAAGCAGCGCGATCCCGAGTATCACCGCGCCGGTCGCGCCTATACCGACCCAGGCCGCGTAGGCGGTGCCGATCGGCAAATAGCGCGCGGCCCAGCCGAGCATGTACATGCTCACGATCATCGCGGCGATCGTCAGCGCGCTCGGTATGGGCTTCGAAAAACCCTCTGAGTACTTGAGGCCAATGGCCCAGCCGGTTTCGAGAAGGCCCGCGATGACGAGCACGATCCAAGGTTTCGACATATACTCCTCAGGGGGCTTTGACCCAATACTCTTTCATCAGTTCGGTCATCCACTCAGGCTGCAAAACGGGCCCGCGCGGGCCGA
>DASUEL010000332.1:0-3906 GCA_036275095.1 Bdellovibrionales bacterium | reverse complement strand
GGCCGAGCTCGTCATCGCGTGTCGGCCGACTCAAATATCGCAAGTTCTACTCAACCTGCTGAACAACGCCCACGATGCCGTCGCGGAGCAAACGGAAAAATGGGTGAAACTGGACGTGCGAGACTTAGGCGACAGCGTCGAGCTTTCGGTGACTGACAGCGGCGCAGGAATTCCGCCGGAGATTCAAGAGAAGATCATGCAGCCGTTCTTTACGACGAAACAAATCGGCGAAGGAACAGGTCTGGGCCTGAGCATTTCAAAAGGGCTCGTGGACAGCCATCACGGCCAGTTGCGCCTCGATGCCAAATCAAAGAATACACGTTTCGTCGTGCTTCTGCCTAAAACGCAGCAGCCAGCGGACATGAAAGGAGCGGCATGAAGAATGCGCGCGCGTATTCCATTCTTATTGTCGACGATGAACCCGAACTGTGCGAAGCGGTCGCCACGGCCTTTGAAATGAAGGGACACTTGGTCCTGAAAGCGCCGAACGGTCAGACCGCGCTCGAGATCGTGAAACAAAAGAAGCTCGATCTCGTGTTGAGCGACATTCGCATGAGCGAGGGCGATGGCGTGAAGCTCCTCGGCTATATCAAGGACATGAATATCAACCGCCCGCTCGTCGCGCTCATGACCGGCTATGCCGACGTCACTCGTGAAGAAATGTACGAGCTCGGTGCCGAAGCCGTCTTCGAAAAGCCGTTCAAAGTCATGGAGCTCATCAAGCAGCTCACAAAAAGCCTCGATACCCGCGGGGCGCAGTGGTCCGAAAAGCCCAACGTGCTTCCCGTTCTGAAAATCAAACGCGAGGGCGTGCGCGCAGCGGACTTCAAGTTCGGCAGAGGCGGATTTCGCATCGAGCTCTCCGCCGAAGAGCCCAAGAACGGACAACTCGTCGAATTCGACGTCCAGTTCGACGGGCCGGTCGGCGATGTTCGCACATTGCGCGGTCTCGGCCTGGTTCGCTGGGTGAAGGTCGCGCCCAAGGCGAGCTGCGGAATCGAAATTTTGTATCTCGACGAAAGCGTCCGTCAGAAAGTCATAGATATGATTGAAAAAGAAAAACCCCGAACGTTCATTCCAAAAGGCTGAGGAGTATCCAGTGGGACAACAGAAAAAGCACAACATACTGCTGGTGGATGACGAAGGCGAACTGCTCGAGAGCCTGAGCTTCGCTCTCGCGAAACGCGGCTATAACGTCATCCGCGCCCGAAGCGGAAACAAGGCCTATCAGGTGATCGAAGAACGCCGCAAGAAATATGGCCGCACGGATCTCAGCGTGATCGTCAGCGACTGGATGATGCCCGACGGTGACGGAATCGGCTTGCTCGCGACCGTGCGCGGGAAGTTTCCGAACGAGAACATTCCGTTCGTTCTCACCTCCGGCGTCGTGACCCCTGAAAAGCTAGAGTCGGCCATCAAGCTCGATGCCGACGCCGTTTTGCTCAAGCCGTTCTCGATCAGCAGCCTCATTTTGAAGATTGAGGAGGCAATTCGCGTGCGCCTGAAGAAGGACTTCGAGCGCGCGTTTCCGGAAAAGGCCGCCGCGCCGAAAAAGTGACGGGCTCCCGCCCGGGAGCCTACCCGCTCGGCGGAAGCCTTTGTGCGACCTCGACGAGGTCGGCGAGCTCCCGGCGGTAGGTATCGATCCTTCCTCCCCGCACCTGCGTTTCACGCAAAATCTCACGAACCATGTCGTACGTCGCGGCGCCGGACTTGCCCGGCTCAGTCAGCAGCATTCCGAACATCGCGACGGCCGCCGTGAATCGATATTCTTTCGAAGCCGCGGCGAACTCTTGATTGGAGTCGCTGACCTGAAACGCGAGCGATTTCGCGGACGGAGCAGACGGCGTCGTGTAGGCCACCTCAACAGTCGCGATGGGAGCGCCAGCGCCCGGGCCCTGCCCGGGTGTCGCCTGCGGTGCCGGAACGAGCTCGAAGAGGGCGACAAGCGACTGGCCTGCCACGAGCGCTGGCACGGCCCGAGCCGGCGAAGCGGCCTGGCCCGCGGGACCGGCAGGCTCGTAGCCCAGCAGGCGGTACGACGCCACTACTTTCGGATTGAACGTCACGCTGAGCTTCGGGTCGAGCGCGAGCGGTGCGGGCTCGGGCCCCATCTGCTTCAAAAAGGCCAGGCGCGCGGCGCTGAGGCTATCGACATAATCAAAGCTCGTGTTCGAGAGGCGCGCGAGCCTTCGCAACTCGGAGTCCGATTTGTTCTCGAGTCCGAACCCTAAGATAGAAGCACGTATGCCCGCCTTTGCGTGTTGCTCCAAGCGCCGTGCCAGGCTCTCCGTCGTTTGGGCGATCGCGGTGCCGCCGAAATCGCCGTCGCTCAGCAGTAAAATTCGGTTGTTCCCCTGGGCCACATGGCCTTCTCGAGAAATCTTGAATGCGAGCTCGAAGCCTTGAACGGCATCGGTGAACCCGCCCGCAGCGAGTTTTTCGAGCGATCGCATGATGTCGCTCTTACGGGCCGCCTGCGTGCGCGGGAGAACCAGCGAGGAGCTTCCCGCGTAGGCGACGATCGCGACCGTATCACGCTCCCGCAGGTGATCGACAAGAAGCTTAAGCGCTTGCCGCGCCAGCGGAAGCTTCTCGGGCGAATTCATAGAGCCCGAGACATCGACCACGATCACGAGATTTGTCTGTGGCGAGGCGCTGAAATCGGGGGCTCGAGCTTTCACCGCGACTCTCAACAGCTTGCGCGACGGGTCCCAGGGAGCGCGGGCCAGCTCGCCCGTTATCGCGAAGGACTCGCCCGCACGCGGCTCCGGATCATCATAACTGAAATAGTTGACGAGCTCTTCTATTCGAACCTCATTCGCCGCCGGGCGCCTTTTCAGGTCCAGCGCCGCGCGCACGGCGGGATACGAGCCGATTCCGACGTCGGGCGGTACCGAAAGCCGTTGCGCCGTGGCGGTACCGGCCGCCGCGAGCGAAAGCGGTACTTGCGCTCGATCAGACGGCACGCCCACCGCGGGACGCTCCGCCGCCGGCTTGGATTCGGTCGCCACGCGCGCCATCGGAGACGGCGGAACGGGGGCCTGAGGCGCGGGCTTTTGGGCCACTGTCGCGACTTGCTCCTGGCGCTTAAGCCGGCTCACCGTCGCCCAGACAGCCAACACGATGGCGGCCGCGGAGGCCGCGATCATGGCCAAGCGTCCGAAGGACCTTCGCCCGACTGCCCGTTTGTGCTCCTTCAGCCAGCCCATTTCTATTTTCGATTTTTCGAGAGGCGTCAGATGCGAGGGCTTTCGATCGGCGAGCTCCTCGCGCAAGAGTCCGGTGGCTTGGCGGATTTCAAGCACGAGCGCTTGGAGCTCGGGATCTTGTTCCACCAGTTGGCGCATCTCGGCTGCCTCGGCGCCTTCGAGCTCGCCGAGCGCGTAGGCCGTGAGAAGATAAGAATCGCGTAAGGATTGTGTGCTCACAGAGCCTCCTTTCCGGCCGCCTTGGCCCGCGCGGCGATTTTTTGCCGAAGATGCAAAACCGCGTTGTGAATGATGACTCCGACATGCGACGGTGAAAGTCCGGTGATGGCGGCGATCTGACTGTATTTGAGTCCGTCTTGAAACTTGAGGCGCACGATCTCCCGCTCTTTCTCGCTCAGAAGCCGCAAGAAGCTGACGACGAGCTCATGCCGCTCGCGTGCTTCGAGCCCCGCGGCCGGGTCGAAAGCTGAAACGAGATCATCGAGATGCGCGCCGGCCGGAACCATTCGCTTCTCTTGTTTCAAGATATCGAGCGCGCGATTCCGGCAAACGGTGTAAAGCCATTGCGCAACGCGATCTTCCGTGAAACTCGCGTCGATTTGCCAAAGCTTGAGAAACGTATCCTGAACGACTTCGCGCGCGACCTGCTCGGGCAGAAAACGCATCGTGTACCGCAGGAGCCTCGGCTCAAAGC
>DASUEL010000331.1:0-7840 GCA_036275095.1 Bdellovibrionales bacterium | reverse complement strand
GTAATCTTGAACGAAATCCGCTGACCAGTCTTGCGTCTCCACCCTCGGCGCGAAGAGCCGGTGAATGGTTTGGCTCGCCTGATCGAAACCGCTGTCGAGAAAGACCGCGCCCAGCACGGCTTCAAGCGCCGACGCGAGCAGGCGCGGTTTACGCGAGCCGCCCGACGTCTTCTCTCCTCGGCCCAAGAGTATCAGTTCCTCGAGACCCAGGTGACCCGCAATCACGCTCAACGTGCTCTCGTTGACGAGGCTTGCGCGCTTTTTCGAGAGCGAGCCCTCTTCGTCGCCCGGGAACTTCCCGATCAGATAGTGACCGAGCGAGAGGTCGAGCACGGCGTCCCCCAAAAATTCGAGCACTTCATTGTGGCCCTCGGAGCGCCCGGGATTTTCGTTGTCGTAGCTTTTATGCGTAAGAGCGCGCACCAGAAGATTCAGGTTCTGAAAGCGGTACGCGATATTGTTTTGCAGCTCCTCGAGCTTCGCTTGCAGCTCGCTCGGGTAGCCGGCCTGAGAGGTTATCATGGGTTCTTCCCACCGTTTAAGAGTCGGAACGAACGTACGACAACGCACCCGAATTCGTCAATGCGCGCGGGTACTTGTGAAGTTTTGTGAAGATTCGCGACGGCTCAGATCAAACAGGGCGCGCCTCGAGCCAAACGCGCTCTCCGCTCTCGAATCTGTAGCCCGTAATGGCAACCCGGCTCTCGGTGTTGGGGCTCCACGAAGGCTCGTTTGAGCGCACGGCCCAATAATCGCGCGAGAGCGCGGAGCCGTCTTTGAGACCGAGCACGGTTTTGAGCGATCCAATTTGCAGTCGCGCCTGCTGATGGAGCCGCTCCGCCGAGAGCATCCGTAAGCGCTTCGAACGTTCGCGAATCTCGTTCTGGGGTACCGCGTTTTCGAATTGCGCGGCCTTGGTGCCTGGGCGGGAGCTATACGGAAACACGTGAATGCGGGACCACGGAAGCTTCTCGAGCCGGGCGTAGGTATCTTCAAACTCCTCAGCCGTCTCGCCCGGAAACCCGACGATGACGTCCATGCCGACGAACGCTCCAGGCACCCGCTCCTCGATGCGCGTGAGCGCGCGTTCGACATCTTCAGCCGTATATTTGCGCTTCATGTCCGCGAGCACTTTGGTATTCGCGCTTTGAATGCTCATATGGAAATGCGGGCAAAAGCGGCCGCTGCCAGAGTATATGTCGAGCATATTTTCGCTCAGCTCGACGGGCTCGAGGCTCGAGAGGCGAAAACGCGGCATCGTCGTCTTTTCGAGGAGCGTTTGCATGAGGCCTTCGAGGCCGGTCTTCGTCGCCGGACATTCATAATCGCCGATGTGCACGCCGGTCAGCACGACCTCGCGGACGCCGTCGCTATAGAGCTGATTCACGCGTCCCGCCAGATACGCGGCCGGTATGCTTCGGGAGCGGCCCCGCGCGAACGGAATCACGCAGTACGTGCAAAAGCTATTGCAGCCGTCTTGAATTTTCAAAAACGAGCGAGAGTGGTCGCTTTCGACGCCGCCGCCCTCTTCGAGATCGAGCTTACGGAAGATGTTCTCGCGGAAAACGCGGCCTTCGAGCTGGCCGTTGAGCAGCTTGCGAATCAGCTCCTCGAGCTGCCCTTTGTGCGAGTTCCCTACGACGAGATCGGCGCCGGGCAGCTCGAAGCTCCCCGTGTCGACTTGAGCTGCACACCCGGTGACGACCACTTTGCAGAACGGATCGCGCGCCTTCAACCGGCGCACGAGCTTGACCGCTTCTTTGGTGGCTTCGGCCGTCACCGCGCACGTGTTGAGAATGTGAACGCGCGTTTCGTTCTGGCCGAGCTCCGTCTTTTCGAACCGCTTTTGAAGCAGTCCGGTGTCGTAGGTATTAACTTTACAGCCGAACGTGTGGATCTGATAGGCCATTACGCGATCCAGCCGCCGCCGACGAGCTCGTTCTCGCGGTAGACCGCGGCGGCTTGCCCAGGCGTGATCGCGCGCTGAGGCTCGTCGAACACGACCTTCGCGCGCCCATCCGCGAGGCGCTGGATGCGCGCGCTCGAGCCAGGGTGATGAAAGCGGATTTTGACTTTCAATTTTTCGCTCTCGATGTCGTCGATGAACCAGTTGGTCTGGGTGAGATCGAGCTCCT
The DNA here is from genome assembly GCA_036275095.1 of Bdellovibrionales bacterium. Taxonomy (GTDB): domain Bacteria; phylum Bdellovibrionota; class Bdellovibrionia; order Bdellovibrionales; family DASUEL01; genus DASUEL01. The sequence continues at coordinate 5,705 of DASUEL010000331.1, read as the reverse complement.
GCGCGAAGAGGTGTTTCTCTTCGCCGATCCAGACCGTGTTGGTTTTCGCATCTATCTTCAGGACGTAGAGCGGCTCGCCCACGGCAGTGCCGAGGCCGCGCCGCTGGCCGTACGTGAAATGATGAATGCCGTTATGGCGGCCCATCACCTCACCCGACGGATAGAGCTTGATGTCGCCCGCCGCGAGCAGGTCGGGCGCGACTTGAGACTCGATGAACTGGGCATAGCCCTTCTTGCCGACGAAGCAGATGCCCACGGAGTCTTTCTTGCGCGCGTTCACGAGGCCCTTCGCCTCGGCATAGGCGCGGACTTGCTCTTTCGTCATGTCGCCGACCGGAAACAATAGGTGCTTGAGAATCTCGGGCTTCAAGGTGAACAGAAAATAGGTTTGATCCTTCCACTGATCGTGGGAATTTATGATGATCGGCCGCCCCTGCGGGTCGCTGCCCATCTTGGCGTAATGGCCCGTCGCGAGGTAGTCGCAATCGAGCTCTTTCATTTTCAAAATGAGATGGTCGAACTTGAGGAACGTGTTGCAGTTCACGCAAGGGCTGGGCGTACGGCCCTCGAGATACGAGCTTACGAACGGATCGATGACGTACGCCTGAAACTTCGCCTCGCAGTTCATCACGTAGAACGGAAAATCGAGCCGGTCGGCAACCGCGCGCGCGTCGTCGACGTCGACGCTCGAGCAGCACGTGCCGGCGCCTTCATCGATATCGCACTCGCTGTAGTCCCAAACCTGCATGGTGGCGCCGACGACGTCGTAGCCTTGGTCGACGAGTAGCGCCGCCGCGACGGAGCTGTCGACTCCGCCGGACATGGCGACGAGGACGCGGCCTTTACTGGAGCGCGGCACTTGGAGCCTCCCGTTGTGATTCTGCCGCCGTGAACCGGCGCTGGCGGGCCACGACCCGCACGAGTGTTTCGATGAACTCGTCGACCTGGGCATCGGTGGTTTGCCATCCGAAACTTACGCGCAACGAAGATTGAGCTTCTCGGCGCGTGAGACCCATCGCGAGCAGCGTCGGGCTCGGCTCGGGGCTTCCCGAGCTGCACGCCGCGCCCGTGCTGACTGCGAAGCCTTCCATGTCGAGATTCATCAGGAGCGTTTCGCCTTCGACGCCGTCGAGCACCAGGCTCGACGTGTTCGGAAGTCGCTGCACGTCTTTAGAGGTTACGTGCGCGCCCGGTATGCGCTCGAGGATCGCGGCTTCGAAACGGTCGCGCAGGCGCGCCAGCTCCTCACCTTTCGCGCGCACGAGCGTCGCCTTGGTGGCCATGTGACCGAGCGCCGCGATGGCCAGCGTGTTTTCGGTGCCCGCGCGGCGGTGCCGCTCCTGGCCTCCGCCGTGGATCAGCGGCTCGATCGTGAGGCCCTTGCGCGCGTACAAGGCGCCGGCGCCTTTGAGTGAGTAGAACTTGTGGCCGGAAAAGCTCGCGAGGTCGACCCCGAGGCTTTTTACGTCGAATGAAATTTTGCCGAGTGCTTGCACGCAGTCGGAGTGAAAGAGCGCTCCTGCTTCATGCGCGAGTTTCGCCATCTTGCGCACCGGAAACACCGCGCCGGTCTCGTTGTTCGCAAGCATGCATGACACGAGCGCCGTGGTCGGCCGCAGCTTGGACTTGAACAGGTCGAGATCGAGCGCGCCATGAAAGCCCACGTCGAACACTTCGACCTCCGCGCCTTGGCGCCGGAGAAAATCCATCGCTTGGGTAACGGAGGGATGCTCGACGGAGCTGAACAAGTAATGGTTCCGCTCTTTGGGGCGAGTGTAAAAGACGCCCTTGATCGCGAGGTTGTTGGCTTCGCTGCCGCCGCTGGTGAAGACGATCTCGAGCGGGTCGCCGCCGATCATCGCGGCAAAGTGCTTGCGCGCGTCGCGCATCGCGGTTTTAGGGCCGCGGCCGCCCCAATGGATCGAGCTGGGGTTTCCGAAGAGCTCGGCCCATTCGCTCAAATGTCGTTTGACCTCGGGATCAAGCGGAGTGGTGGCGTTATGATCGAGGTAGATTCGATTGTTCGGCATGCGCCCGGGAGACTACCATATTCAGCCCTGAGCCTCAACGAAGGCGTCAGTCGCAGGAGCGAAATTGAAGCTCGGTCTGCCGGCCCAGCGCCGTGAATACGGCCGAGCCGCAGCCTGTAAAATTCACAGAACCGGTCCCGCTCACCGTGCCGGTATACCGAATATCCACTCGCCCCGACGTCGGATAGCAGCAACTCGCCTGATAACCGAGATCACCCAGCGCTAAGGTCGCCGTATAACGGGCGGCATTGTGCGCCACCTCGATGTTACCGCCGCGAAGAACCCGGCCATTGCGCTCCAGCAGGCCCGCCGCCGTCGAAATCGTGGTGGGCGTCAGGCTGCGAATCGAAAGCGCATACCGGCCCTCGAGGGACTTATGCAGGCCCAGCACGTCCAATTCGAAGGCCCCGGAGCTTGCGCGGGTGACCTTGGCGCCGCCGCCCGTGACTCTGCGCTGATAATCGAGCTCCGGAGCGGTGGAAACGCGTATCAAGCCCGCGCGGCTCTGGCGCGTCAGCGCGGCCGCGCGTACGGCGCTGGCTCCGGGCGCCTCGAGCGAACAAGACGGGTTGGAGTACTCGAGCCGGCTTTCTCCGGCTAGCTGATCGCCGGCCTGGTTCAAGACGCAGTTCGCGTATTGATAAGCGCGTGTCCCCGACTGACAGGCTTGATCGCCGGCGCGCGCGGCGCACGCGGGGCCCGCTTCGCCGAAATTTTCGCCTTCGATCTCATCGGCGACGGCGACGATCGCGGTCATCGCCGCTTCGAAAACGGCGGCGAGCTCGTCGGTTGATTTGTATGCGGATTGCACATCATCGTCGCTGACGACTTTCGAGCAGCCGCAGAGGAGCAGAGTCAGGCCCAGAGCGAGTCTGGAAGAACGTCCCATCACCCTCATTGTAGCGGACCCTGACGGATGTCCTTAAGCGATTTTTGGGTTGCGGCGGTCGAATCCGGGGATTTGATACAGGTAAATCCAGTTCGCCAGGCCCTGCTTCCAGACGTAGGTCGTGCGAGTGAGGTTTCCTTTAGAGAGCGCGAGCTCCAATTCGATCATCGTGTAGGGGCCGAGCGTTTCACCGTTGTGCCCGTGAACGTACCACTCCTCGGGCGCCGCGGCCTCGCGGATGACCGTCTCCGGAAGATCGACGTTCAGCACGGGTGGAGCCTCACGCCGGCGGTTGAGCCCCATCATCTGTGAGAGCGGTAGCATTTGATTCTTGCCATTCTCGTAGACGTACGCGGAATTGTAATCGATTTGACCGGCCGACACTTTGAGCGCGAGCTCCTTCAGCGTGAACGGACCCATCGTCTCGCGGCGGGTGACGTCAGGCACGACGAACCAGACGGTTTCAGGCGCTGCAGGCTCGTAATCGCGGTATGGCGCGACCGAGCGCGGACCGGCGACCGGCGTCGGGGTGTTCTCGTTCGACATGAACGGCGACGGAACGGGCTGCGCTTGGCCCGCGAGCTGCGTCTTGTTTTCACTCTCGGCTTCAATCGTCACCGCGTGCGACTGAATACGGCTGATTTCGTCTTGCGAGAACGGCGTCTGAAGAACTCCGTTTTTGTCTTTATAACCGATCACCTGATGAATGACCACGTCCTCGGACTTGCCTTTCGCTTTCAGATGAATCGCGGGGCCCGCGACGATCCCGAGATGCTCCACGAGCGTATACGTGGAGTGCGAGATCAGCAGATCGGATTTCAACACTTTGCACGCCGATTCGATGCGGCTCGCGAGATTGACCGTATCGCCAATCACCGTGTACTCGAGACGATGCTCGGAGCCGATGTTGCCCGCGAGCAGCTCGCCGCTTGCGAGGCCGATGCCGATTCGCACTTCGACCTTGCCTTTCGCGAGCCGGGTCTGGTTCCAGCCGATGAGAAACTCGCGCATCTCGAGCGCGGCGCGAACCGCGTTGTACGCGTCATCGGGCGTGCTCTCGGGTACGCCCCAGACGGCCATGATGGCGTCACCCATATATTTGTCGACGACGCCTTTCCATTTATAGATGATGTTCACCATCTCCGACATGTACTCATTCAGCAGCAAAACGACTTGATCCGGGCTCATCTTCTCGGATATCGCCGTGAACCCGCGGATGTCGCTGAAGAATACCGTCGCTTGACGGCGCTCGCCGCCCAGCTTGATCTCGCCGGAGAGCAGCTTTTTCGCAATCTCCTTCGAATGGAACTTGTTGAACGCGCCTTTGAGCTTCTCCCGCTCTTTGAGCCCCGCCGCCATGTTCAAGAACGCCTTGGCCAGCGCGCCGATCTCATCGGAGCTGCGAACGCGAAGCTTCACGTCGTACTTGCCCTCGAGAATGTGCTGAGTGGCGTTGAATAAAAGCTGCAGCGGTTTCGTCAGGCTGTGGCTGAGAGCGAAGTTGAGCAATATGGCGAAGCACACGACCGTGATCGTGAACAGGCCCGCGCGATACTGCGCTTTGTAGAGCGCCGCGAGCGCATCCGCCTGCCGCATCTGCGCGATGACCGCCAGGCCGCCGACCCCGACTTTCTTGTACGCGCCCAGGTAGGTTTCGCCCGTTTCGTCGTCGAACGGCATTTGATAGTTATCGAGAGTCTTTTCTTGGCGCATTTTATCGACGAGGCGATTGGTCGTCATCCAGACCCCGGCGTTCGCGTCGGCGAGGCGCTTGGGATCCGAGTGGGCGACGAGCCGGCCCTCGGCATCGACCACGAACACGCCGATGTGCCGCTTTGTTCCGAAAAGCCGCGACAGCGCGTCCTTGCGGACATCGGCTCTGAAAAGCCAGCGTCCGTTCAGCCACTCGTTGGTCCACGGTTTTCCGTCGGCTTTTCGCGCGACCTCACGCTGGCTCACGAATGAGAGCGATAGCACCGGGGCTTTGAGCGCGGTCCCCGTGTTGACCACGACGAACTCGTCGGCCCGTTTGCGGTGCCAATCGAGGACCGGCCCGATCGCGGCCGTTTGCAGCGCCTCGAGTTTGAGGTTGAACTCGGCGACCGAGACCTGATTGACTTCGGTGAGCTGGTGCAGCGCTCTCCCCTTGTCGTCGAAGCGGTAAGCCGTGAACGCCACGATGTCGTCGCTGCGTTTGAGAATGTCTTGAATGGCCTTCAGCGACTCAGGGTCGCCATGCGCTTTGAGCGCGAACTGCGCCATGAGCGTCATTTTCTCGCGCGAATCCTGAAAGAGCGTGAAGGCCCGCTCGCCCAGGTTCTCGGCGAGGTCTTTGTTCGACTCGAGCACGCGCTCGACCGAGTCTTCGCGAAACAGGCTCGTCGTGATGTACATGACCACGCCATTCGCGCTCACGACGATCAACGTCACCATGAAAATGATTTTGGTCGCGATTCCAACCGAATACCTGAGTTTCACGATTGTCTCTTCGGCGCCTCTTTTCACCCACTCAAGACTTGATAGGTTCTTTCCGAAGCGAGTGGGTCAGGCTTCGTGTACACGAAAGGATTCTGGACGTTGGGACAGGACTGGACGCGAGCAAGTTTCATACTCGGCCCCATTTTCGCCATCATGGTGGGCGCTTCGTATTACTTGTACCTCGACTATCGTCGTGACGGGAGCGATGCCCAGACCCAAGGAAACCGCGAGGTCTTCGGCACGCTTTCGTTCGCTGACAACAACGTCAAACGCAAAACCAGCGAGTCGGTCTTGTGGAACGCCGTCGC
>DASUEL010000330.1:0-10204 GCA_036275095.1 Bdellovibrionales bacterium | reverse complement strand
GCTCGGCGACGAAGATCGAAATGAACGTCGCGAAAAACAAATCCCATTTCATGTGGAGTCCTTTACAGCAGCGTGCCACCGAGCAGGAGGCTCGCCATCGTGAAATAAATAACGAGGCCGGTTACGTCGACCAGAGTCGCGACGAACGGAGCCGACGCCGTGGCGGGGTCGAGCCCAAACCGCCGCAGGATGAACGGCAGCATGGAGCCCGCGACGCAGCCCCAGAGCACGACGCCCAAAAGCGCCGCCGCGACGGTGAACCCGATGCGCACATAGTGCTCGCCGAACAGCTCGACCCGCGTCGGCCAGAGCACGATTCGCAAAAGCCCGATCGCGCCGAGAATCGCTCCGAGCATCAGCCCGGTGTAGAGCTCGCGCGCGAGCACGCGGCCCCAGTCGCGCAGCCTGACCTCTTGAAGAGCCAGCGCGCGGATGATCAAGCTCGTCGCCTGCGAGCCGGAGTTGCCGCCGCTCGAAATGATGAGCGGAATGAACAGCGCGAGCACGATCGCCCGCTCGAGCTCTTTTTCGTAATAGCCCATCGCGGTCGCCGTGAGCATCTCGCCCACGAAGAGCACCGTCAGCCAGCCGGCGCGCTTGCGGATCATGCCCGCAACCGACGTCTGCAAATAAGGCTCGTCGAGAGCCGCGGTACCACCGAGTTTTTGGATATCTTCGGTCGCTTCTTCTTGAACGACGTCGACGACGTCATCGACGGTGACGAGACCTTTCATGTGCCCTTGGTCATCTAATACGGGAATGGCGGTGAAGCCTGTCTGCGAAAAGACGCGCGAGACTTCTTCTTGGTCCATGTCTTCGGGAACCGTGACGACTTCGGTCTCCATGATCTCGGCGACGGTTTTGTCGGGCGGCGCGAGCAGCAGGTCGCGGAACGAAACCGTGCCGAGGAGCTTTTGATCGGAGCCCAAGACGTAAGCGTACTTGTAAACCTCGACGGACTTTTTGGCCTGTGCGCGCAGGTAACGAATGGCGACGTCGACCGGAACGTCGGGGCGCAGGCGAATGAAGCGCGGGTTCATGAGACCGCCGGCTTCGTCTTCGGCGTAAGCGAGCAGCGCGGTCACTTCGCGTTTGGTCTGCGGATCGAGAAGGCTGAGTACGTCTTTGCGCTCGTCTTCGGGAAATTGCTGAATCAAGTCGGCCGCGTCGTCGGGCGCGAGCAGGCGAATCCAGGACCTGCGTCCAGGCGGGCCCATTTCGACGATGAGCTCGTATTGATCGGCGGCACTGAGATTGAGGAAGATTTCTTCGGCGTCAGGACGCGAGAGCCGCGCGAAGGCCGCCTTGCGATCTTCGGGCAGCATATTGGGCCACGACTCCTGCAGGAGCTGCAAGTCTGGAGCATTCCAATCGATGTTCAGCTCGGTCGTTTCGGATTCTTGCATTGGGCCCTGTATCCATATGGTTTCGCTCAAGAAACTAGTTTTGTTGCGCAGGTGAGTCAAGCCCGTAATCGTTTAAGTGCGCCCACGTTTCTGTTAGTATCGTGATTGATGACAGATGCAGCCATCGAATTTTTTTTGGTCGTAACTCCCGGGCTCGAAGAGCTGGCCGCGACCGAGCTGAAGCTGAAATGGGCCCGCCTGCACAAAGCCGATGCCGAGACCTTCGCGGAGTCGCCTGCGTTCACGGTCGAAAAGGGCGGCCTCTCGCTGAAGACGAGCCCGGCCGCGGGCTGGCTGCTCAACAGTTATCTGAAAATCCCGACGCGAATTCTTCAGCGGGTCGATCGATTCACGGCCAAAGACTTCCCGAAACTCTACAACCGGCTCAAAAAGTTCCCTTGGAACAAGTTTTTCCGCTCGGGCGCCGTCGAAATCAAAGTCGCGGTCTCGGCGTCGCGTTTGAAAATCAAAGACCGCATTCGTGAGACGGCGTTGAAGGCGATCGCCGACGCGCAAACGCACCAGGCCTTTCGCAAACCCTACCTCGAGGTCCCGCAAACGGTCTTTCTTCGTATTCAAGAAGACGAGGCGAGCGTCAGCGTCGACACGAGCGGCGACGCGCTCTACCTTCGCGGCTACAAGCCGCAGTCGGTGGTCGCGCCTTTGCGCGAGACGCTGGCCGCCGCTCTCTATTTGGCCGCGTATGAGCGGCTGAAGACCGACCCGGCGTTCGTAGTCGACCCGATGTGCGGCTCGGGCACGCTGATTTTCGAGTCGTTCGCGTTTTGGAAGCCCAACACGCACCGGCGCTATGCCTGCCAGAATTTTCCATATGCGCCTGAGCTCATGACCGCCGATTTCAAGGCCCTGCCTGAAGCGGGCGGTCCGCGGCTCGGTTTGGGGCTCGATCATGACGAGAAGGCCCACGCGGCGGCGGTCGAAAACGCGAAAGTCTTCGGCGTGCCTGAGATACAGTTCGTGAAAGCCGAGATCAACGATGACGCGATTTCAGATCGCGGGCGCCCGGCGCTCATGCTCGTGAATCCGCCGTACAACGAGCGCATCAAAGCCGACGCCTCTGATATTCGAAAAAAGCTCGAAGCTTTCGCGACGCAACTGGCGCCCGACGTCGCCTGCGTGGTTTGGCCGGGCGAGCGCGCCGTGAAATCGCTGGCGGGCCGCCCACTCTTGCGCGAGATCCACACCACGAGCGGCGGATTGCCCATCACAATGGCGCTCTACTGACCGAGGCGAGCGGTTTATCGTTAAGAATTTGCGGGTAGGGTGAGGCGAGAGGTGACGCCGGGAGTGCCGCCCATTCGGTTTACTACGGTCAAGGAGCCGCGGTGGAGAGCGGCCACTTCTTTGGCGAAGGGCAGCCCCAGGCCTGAGCTTTTCTTTTTGGAGTCGGGCTTTTCGAGGGAGTAGAACTTTTCGAATATTCTCGGAAGCGCGTATTCCGGAATTTCATCGCCTTCGTTCGTCACGCTCGCGGTCCAGCCTTTGTCGGAGCTCTCGGTCGCGATCGCGATTTCAGTCCCGTCTTTCGCGTGCTCGATCGCGTTTTGCACGAGGTTGCGTAAAGCTTGAAACAGAAGAAATTTCTCGCCTTCGATGACCGCCGTGCCTTTCAGATCGGCGACTCGGAGCCGGAGGTTCTTTTTTTGAGCCAGCGGTTCCAGCGCCGCCGCGGCCTCTTTTGCGAGCGCGACGAGGTCGACCGACTCGGTATTCTTGAGCCCCGTGCGCGACTCGAGACTCGCGATTTCGAGCAAGTAGTCGACGATCATCTGGATCCTGCGGGTTTCAGTTTGAATGTTCGCGAGAAACCTCGCGCGGTCCGCGGGCGGCATCTCCTCGAGCGCGAGCTCCGAGGCGGCTCGAATCGCGGTCAGCGGGCTTTTGAGCTCGTGCGTGAAGGCTTGTACGTAGTTTTCGATGGTGCGCTTTCCTTCGACGGCCACGCGCATCTCTTCGAACGCCTGGCCCAGCTGCCGAAACTCGGGGCTCGAGAGCGGAGGGAGCGGATGACGGCCCTCGCCGCGGTTGAGCAGAGCGTAGCGGGTCAGCGCGCCGATCGGGCGGGTCAGAATCGTCGAAAGGAGCACGGCCGCTCCCAGCACGAACCCGAAGATCACGATGGCGAACGCGACGGTCGTGCTCTCGGTTCGAACGAGAAAAGCCTCGAGAGCGCGCTCCGGCTTTCGCACTGAAACGACGCCTGCAAGCTGGGCGCCCACGAGAATGGGCGCCGCCACGTGCAGAAGCGAAGAGAGCTCGTCGTCGGGGTTCCGCCGGGTTGAGCGGCTCCCGTATTTTCCTTGAAGTGTCAGATGGACGTCGTTCCATTTCGAAAAATCCTGGCCCGCGCGTCCGGGCTCGGCGCTATCATAGACGACTGTGCCTTTCGCATCCGTAACATAAGCCTCGAAATCGACGGCGGTCTTTTTGACACCGAAGATGTCGGCTTGAATGGGGCCTTTTACGGCCTTGAAAAGCTCGTCGAGCTTCGAGGGCTCGAGCCGCTCGTTGTGCCGCGCGATCGCCGCCGCCAGAGTCTGCGAGAGCTCGACGAGTGAGTCTTCGACGACTTCTTTGTAACGCGGACGAATCTCTTTGCGCAGGCTGTGCACGGCCGCCGCGAGTGCCGCCAGTATGATGAACGTCATGCCGAGAATCAGCCGCAACCGCAGGCTCATGAGTCTTCTTTCACGGAGTAGCCGAGTCCACGGTGCGTGACGATGGGGTCGTCGGAGGCGTCGACGTCGCGAAGTTTTTGCCGCAGCATCTTGATGTGGGCGTCGACGGTTCGATCGAGGCTCATTTCGGGGTCGGCCCAAACCGATTCCATCAGCTGCTCGCGCGAGTACACGCGGCCGGGGTGAAGCGCGAGCAGCCGTAGAAGGCCGAACTCGTAGCGGCTCAGCTCAAGGCTTTTGCCTTTGTACGTGATCTTCTTTTTTTCGTCGTCGACCACGAACCGCTTCGACGAGACCGGCGCGGGCGTGGACGCAGCTTGCGGGCCGCGACGTCGCAAGATGGCTTTCACGCGCGCGGTGACTTCGCGCGGGCTAAAGGGTTTCGTGACGTAATCGTCCGCGCCAATTTCGAGCCCGACGACTCGGTCGATCTCGCTGTTTCGCGCGGTCAAAAACAGCACGGGCGTGGTCTGATAAATCTCTTTGCAGAAATCGAACCCGCTGCCGTCTGGCAGCCCGACGTCGAGAACGGCGATCGCAAACGCGCCGGACTGAACGGCCTTGCGCGCTTCGCCCAAAGTCGTCGCGTGCGTGACGGCATAGCCTTCCGACTTCAGCGCGTAAATGAGGGCGTCGGCGATCGACGGCTCGTCTTCAACCAGCAGCACTCGGTTCATGTCTCAATTTGAACCGGTACCTAGCCCCGGTGCAAGCCCTATCGAGTTGATTTCACGCGCATTTCGCGCCCGTTTCACATTCATTTCACGCCTGCGCGCGATTCTAGAGCCATCAGGAGGTGACGCATGGATACGAACAGTGAATGGCTCAAATACTTCGAGCAAAACGCAAAAGAGATTCTTCCGGTTAATCATGATGAATACAGGCTCACGGATGAAGAGTGGTCCCGAATAGAAAAATCGATTCAGGCTTTCGAAATCGGCGAGGCATCCGAAGGCAAGTGCCTGAAACAAAAGGCCGCGGAATACGCCCTTAAAGCGGGGGAGCCGCTCTATCCCGAAATCATGAAGTACTTCATTCGCGAAGAGAATCGCCATAGCGCCTATTTGTCGAAGTTCATGCATCTGCACGGAATCGCGAAAAAGAAGAGCAATTGGACCGACGGCGTTTTTCGTTTTTTGCGAAACCTCTTTAATCTCGAGGTCTCGATTCGGGTGCTGGTCGCGGCCGAGCTCATCGCGATTTTCTACTATCGCGCGTTGGGCGAGGCGACGGGCTCGAGCCTCTTGAAGACAATTTGCGCGCGCATGCTCGCTGAAGAGCGCGAACATGTGAAATTTCAGATGCTCACCATTCATAAGATCAATTTGCCGAAGCATCCGATCGCGGCGGCGCTCTCCGACATGCTCCACGGTCTCCTCGTCTGCGCGACGATCGGGGTCGTCTGGCACGAGCACAAAGCCGTGCTCGCGCGGGCTTACTCTTTCGGATCGTTCTACTCGGCTGTGTACGACGCGTTTCGCGAGTGCATGGATGATGGCCGTGAGCGCGCATTCCGCGCACTGATTGCCGAGCGGTTCGCCGAGGCCCGGCGCTCGAGCGTTTACTCGAGTGCAGGAGCCGGGTCATGAAAACACGGGAGCTCACGAAAAAGGCCTTCGACCTCCTCGGGTGTTTTGCCGCGGCCCTGATCTTCACTCCGGCCTGGCTTTTGATTTCACTCTTGATCTGGATCGATGACCGCGGTCCGGTTTACTTCGTTCAAACCCGCATCGGCCGCCATGGTAAGCCGATTCGCGTTTTTAAGTTCAGAACGATGCGCGCGGGAGCGGTGACGCGAGCGGGGCGGGTGCTGCGCGCGTCGGGGCTTGACGAGCTCCCGCAGTATTTGAACGTACTGAAAGGCGAGATGAGCATCGTGGGCCCCAGGCCGCTCACGGCGGACGACGTCGAGCGCCTCGGTTGGACACAGGGCCCGATTCGCGCGCGCTGGAGCGTGCGCCCCGGCATTACAGGGCTTGCGCAAATCAACACCGGCTGCGGCGCCGCGCGGTCAGCGGAGCTCGATTTGAAGTACGTCCTTGAGTCGAGCGTCTGGCTTGATGTGAAGATCATTCTGGTGTCGTTCGCGATGAATCTCGCTGGCAAGCGCCGCGCGCAGAGCGCATTGCGCGGGCTGATTCAGCGCTTGGGCTGAAGCGCCTCGAGCGTCGAGAGGTAAGACTCGAGCAGGGCCCGTGCCGGCGCCCAAAGACGCTCGGCGCGCACACGAGGGCCGGTCTCGAGCTCCCAGCGCCGCACTGGTTCGGGAATTTCGGTCATCAGCTCGGAGAGCGGCTTTTGATTGTTGAGCTCGTAAGGAAATTGCTTCTCGATCGCCGAAATGATGGCGCTCATCGGGTGGCCCGAGGCAAAACCGTTTTGCGCGAGCTCGCCCGCCGCGATGCCCTCGCTCACCCGGGCTCGCAGCTTTTCGATCTCCCGCTTCACGAGCTCGATCTGATTTCGCAAAAGGCGCGACGGGTCCAGAACGTCCTCGAGCTCGACGCGCAGGCTGCGCGTGAACGTCATCGATTTGCCTTCGGTGAGCGCCGCGATGCGGCCGCGGTAGGTACTCACGAAAAAATAGAGAAAGTAAAACTCCTCGAGCCGTCCTAGGTGATCGCGTGTGACGAGGCGCCGGCACGACTCGAGCAAGCCGTGAGGCGTGAGATGGTAGCGGGGCACGCGCCCGCGCAGGTGCTTCCGTAGAAAGCCCAGGCGCGTGAGCTCCTCGAGCTGCCGCAGGATTTGCGTATTGTGCACGTCGAGCGACGAGCTCGGCAGTGTCGCGTCCATCCAATTCGAAAAGAGCTCGATCAGAAATCGAAAATCTTTTTGTCTGAACCCTTGGTCGCCCGCGTTCGCGTGCGCGCCGACGAGTGCGGCGTCGGCATAGATGGAGTGGGTCTCAAAAAGCGAATGGCGCCTCATTATTACATTGTAACTCTTCTGAGTGCGGTTTTATAGCGTCATAAGCAATATATAACTATCGAAAATAACTCAATTATTTGCCAACGAATGACCTCGCGCGGCCCGGCTTCGTATCAATGTAACAAGCTTGCCGGGGCCCGCGGCCCCGTTCTTTGAGAAAATGAAAGCATCCAAACGCAGGAGGTTTTATGGCTTCGAACGGTTTGAGCGCGCTCCCCCGGATCCTTCGTTGGGTCGGTGCGGTTGCGCTGTTGGCCTCGGGTGTGAGCTTCATGCTCGAAGGCTGGACTCACCTGAACTCAGTCGAAAAATACTCAGCCTTTTTCGGTTTCAGCCTCGCGGTCGCGGGAATCGGCTGGAGCTGCCGCCGCTTCTTGGGCGATGAGACGGGCGCCAAGATGCTGCTCGGAATCGCCGGGGCCGCGGCCACGGTCAACTTCGTGCAGCTTGGCGCGTTCTTCTATGCCTCAATCAGCGGTGCGCCGGTCGCGCTGCCCGAATTTTTGCAGCTGCAGGCTCCCGAATGGAAATCCTTGATCTTGCTCACGGTCGTCACCATTGCGGGTTCGGTGCCGATTCTCTGGTCGGCGTTTCGCGCGCTCGAGCCGGCCGCCAGGGCCGATACGCTCGCGGCGACGAGCCTCTTGCTGAACTCCGCGTTTTTGCTGCCGACTCGCGAGAGCGACCACATGGCCGCGCTGGTGCTCGGGGGCGCACTGCTCACGTCGCATGCGTTCAAACGAGTCAGCGGTACGGGCCTGATGACCAAGCTGCTCGCTCTCGTGCCGATCGCCGTACTCGCGGGCCGTAGCCTTTTCTATCCCGTCGATCATCTCTTTTACGCCTGTATCTCGTTCATCGCCTTCGCGTTGATGTTCACGCTGCCGCGGCGGCTCGAAACCGACCGGAGTCTGAAGGCGCTTTTTGAAACATCGAGCTGCGTTCCGCTCATCGCCGGCTGGATCAACGTGAATTTAGCGTACACGTGGATCGGCGGCCTCGAGACGTTCCTGCTCATCTCGGCGTCGCTGCTCGCCCTTTCTTTTTTCGTGACGTACGAGGGCCATTTATATCGAAGCGCCGCCTCCGTGCTGGGGGCCCTGGCGTTCGTGCCCGAGTTCGTGTCGGGCTTCGAGCTCAGAACTATCGTCCTATCGCTTCTGGTTCCGGCCGGGTTCGCCGTTCTGGGCTACGCACGGCGCGAGCGCTGTCCGTTCGTCGCCGGCGTATCGGCGGGCTCCTTGCTTCTGCTCCACCATCTTTGGAACGCTGTACGGCTTCATGAGCTCAATTTGTGGTTCATTCTTGGGGTCATCGGTGTGATCATCGTGATTGTCGCGACTATCATCGAAAAGAAACGCGGGGTGCGCTCATGAAAACCACAGAGAAGCCGCTTTTGTTCGACCGCCGTTTTTGGCCGATCTTCTGGACTCAGTTTTTGGGCGCGTTCAACGACAACGTCTTCAAGAACGCGCTGGTCATTCTCATCACGTTCAAGGCGTATTCGATCGCGGGCTTGAGCCCCGAGCAGATGGTCGCACTCAGCGGCGGCGTGTTCATCCTTCCGTTCTTTCTGTTCTCGGCGATCGCGGGCCAGATCGCCGACAAGCTTCCGAAGTCGTCGATCGTGGTCGGCGTGAAGCTGTCCGAGATCGCGTTCATGATCTTAGGCACGGTGGGCTTTTTGACCGAGCACCTGAGCCTACTGATGGCAACGCTGTTTTTGATGGGCCTGCACTCCACCTTCTTCGGGCCCATCAAATACAGCATCCTGCCCGAAGTCATCGAGAACGACGAGCTCGTGGCGGGCAATGCCTATGTGGAGCTCGGAACCTTTCTCGCCATTCTGCTCGGAACCATTCTCGGAGGCACCTTGATCAGCGTGCAGGGGGCGGGAGCTTGGCTCGTGGGAGGAACGACGATTCTGCTGGCCTGCGCCGGCACTTGGACCGGGCTGAAAGTGCTGAAGCTCGAGCCATCGCGGCCCGACCTCAAGATTCAGTGGGATGGAGTGCGGCCGACCATTCAAATTTTGAAGCTCGTCACTGAAATCCGCTCGGTCTTTCTGTCGGTGCTCGGTATTTCTTGGTTTTGGTTTTTGGGCGCCGCTTTCCTGAGCCTGTTACCGCCGTACTGTAAGGATTTTCTGCATTCGAGTGAGTCGCTCGTGACTTTTTTTCTGGCGCTGTTTTCGATCGGCGTCGGTCTCGGCTCGCTACTTTGCGAAAAGTTCAGCTTTCGCAAGCTCGAATTGGGCCTCGTGCCCGTCGGCTCCATCGGCATCTCGTTATTTTTGATCGACTTGTATTTCGCGAGCCAAGGGTTCGAGCGGCCCGAGTCGCTTTTGACGGTGGGCGGGTTTTTGTCGACGTGGACCGGCTGGCGCATCACCATCGACCTGATTTTGTTCTCTATGTTCAGCGGTTTTTTCATCGTGCCGCTCTACACGCTGATTCAGCAGCGCGCCGAGCCCGGCACCCGCTCCCGCATCATCGCCGCGAACAACATCATTAACGCGTTTTTCATGGTGATCTCGTCGGTCGGGCTTGCGGGTCTCTACGCGCTGAAACTCTCGATTCCGCAGATTTTCATGATTCTCTCGCTGCTGAACGTTGCGGTCGCGATTTACATCTACACGGTGATCCCCGAATTTCTGTTCCGCTTTATCTGCTGGTGTCTCGCAAACCTGCTCTATCGGCTGAAAATGAAAGGTGTCGATTACATTCCTGACGAGGGGCCCGCGGTTCTAGTCTGCAACCACGTGAGCTTCATCGATTGGCTGATCATCGCAAGCGCGACCCAGCGGCCGGTTCGTTTCGTCATGCACCACTCATTCATGAAGATTCCGTTCGCCGGCTGGATCTTCCGTGACGCGAAGGTCATTCCGATCGCGGGCTCGAAAGAAGACCCCGAAATTCTCAATGAGGCGTTCGATCGAATCGCGCACGAGCTGCGCGCGGGCGAGCTCGTTTGCATTTTTCCCGAAGGCGCGATCACTCACGATGGCGAGGTCGCGAAATTCAGGCCCGGCATCGAGCGGATTCTCAAAGAGACGCCGGTGCCCGTCGTGCCGATGGCACTCGACGGGCTTTGGGGAAGCTTCTTCAGCCGCAAAGGCGGAAACGCTTTGCGCAAGCCGTTTCGCCGGTTCTGGTCGCGCGTGAGCCT
>DASUEL010000329.1:0-2097 GCA_036275095.1 Bdellovibrionales bacterium | reverse complement strand
TTGGCCCGCAGCCTGGCGAGCTCCCGCCAGTACTCTCCAGGATGCGGCTCCATCCAGCGCTTTCTCAGGTACGGATCTTGTTTCGGCGCGTAGATGTAATACTGGCCCCCGTAGCCGCGAAGATTCTCGCAAAAACGATGGCGGCTCTCCCCGGGCCAGTGCGGGCCGAAAAATCCTTCGATGACGCCGATTCCGGATAGCCCGCTCGTTTCGCGCGCCCATTTTTCGCGTGTGAGCTTGTACACCATGCAATCGTCAGCGCCGAAGCGGCGGCGCTCCACGAGCTCGAAGCCGAGCCGCTCATAAAAGCGAAGCGCCCTCTCGTTGTTGGCCAGCGGGTCGATGAGAATCCCCGTGACTTCGGGCTTGGCGAAACACCGCGCGATCGCCTGCTTCATCATCTCGGTACCGTAACCTTTGCCGAGCGCGTCTTTGGGGCCGATCCAAATATCGATGGCGCGCAAGTTTGCCGGCACCCGTCCCCAATAGTGGCTTTCCTCTTCGGCTGGATCGATGATTTGAATGAACCCGATCGGACGTGCATCCGCCTCGGCAATGAGCTGCTCCCGCCACGCCGGCGTACGCCCAAGCTCGGTCTCCCAGTTCCATTCATCGTGCGGATCAGATGCGATTACATGCTCTTGGTTGTCCCAGTCACGCAAGGTCTGGAGGTCTTCAAGAGTCGCCGCGCGCAAGATAATTCGATCCATCTTTCTCAATCTTGCGGCATCGGCCGCACACGGCCAAGCGTTTCTTTGACCCGCAAACTGAACAAAATTTCATTTAAGGTGGTCACCCCGGGAGAATCCAGAAGAGAATTATCAATGAAGCAATCACGATTCCGATGACTCCAAAGGCGTCCGGTTCTACGAATTTTTTTCGCTTTTCAGCGTCGTAGAGCTGGCCCATGACGGCGACCGAAGTCGCCAATATGACCGAAAGACCCGTCAAAACATGCGTTCGCGAAACCGCGCCCAGGAGGTTTCCCTCGTGTACCAAGTCGAGTGGAATCAAAAGAATCATGTTGAACGAATTGCTTCCGAAAATGTTGCCCACGGCCAGATCGAAAGCGCCCATTCGAACAGCCGCGAAAGTCGACACAACTTCGGGCAGTGAAGTGCAAAACGCAACAAGCGTCGATCCCAAAAACGTCGTGCCGAGTCCGGTACGTTCGGCAAGGCCCCCTGCGGCGGCGGCCAAAAACGGCGCCGCTACGAAAATTGCCAGCGCTGCTCCGAAGAACACCGAGAAGGGACGCACGATCTCTTGGCGGCCGGAGGCAGCCTTAAGCTCTGGCGCGTGCCTCGCCTGTGGCTGGCTACGGTAAACTAAACGAAGCGCCAGCAGATAAAATAGTCCGATGGATAGCGGGCCCAGTCCTATTTCACCCGCTGAGATCCCGGCGAGATTGGGGCCAAGAAAAATCGCGATGCAGGCGATCGCTGTTACATTGATGCTGACCGCTGCCGACAACGCGTGGTGCGCGGCCGCCCTGGAGAATATTTTTGCCGGTTTTCTATGAATGAGATCGGCGACCGCGAGAATCAACAGATTCATCAAGCTGCTGCCAAGCAGGTCGCCAACGGCCAGGTCCGGCATTTCTTTTCGAATGGCGCTGATGTCGACAAGCAATTCTGGCAGGGAGGTCGCCCCCGCCAGAAGAATGCTTCCGGTAAAAAGGCGGCCAAGGCCAGTCCGCTCGGCAATTTGGTCGGCCGATTGCGCGAGGAAAACGCCGGCGACCACGATGCCTGCCGCCGACAGCAAGAACTGAATCGACAGCTCAATAAAAACGTCGTCCATTCAAGAGCTTTTCCTGCCATTAGACTTCTCAAGCAAGTGTTTTAATTGCTGCAGGTCTTCCTCGATTTGCCGCGCATCCGCATCATACGCTTCGTCCGTCACATTCGGCCTGCGATAAAGCGTGAACACGACCTCGGAGCCGCGGCCATTTTGGAGAACACGAAACGGATTGTGGTTGATCTCACCTGACGGCAGCTTCACGTCGTGATCCATGACTCCGAGTCTGTTTGGCTCCGCGAACTTCACGCGCACGCGGCCCATCGGCGAGTCGCAAATCCACTCGTGACCGTCTTT
>DASUEL010000328.1:0-10926 GCA_036275095.1 Bdellovibrionales bacterium | reverse complement strand
AAAAGCTTATCGAAAGCTCGCGCTCAAATATCACCCCGATCGCAATCCCGGCGACAAATCCGCTGAAGAAAAATTCAAAGAGGTCAGTGAAGCGTACGAGGCCTTGAGCGATCCGAAGAAGCGCGCGATATACGATCAATTCGGTCACACGCGGGCCGCTCCCAGTGACATGGGTGGATTTCAACCGGGGCCCGCTGATTTCAAAGACGCGAATTACTTTCAGGATTTG
Source organism: Bdellovibrionales bacterium (assembly GCA_036275095.1). GTDB lineage: Bacteria > Bdellovibrionota > Bdellovibrionia > Bdellovibrionales > DASUEL01 > DASUEL01. The sequence goes on along the minus strand of DASUEL010000328.1, from coordinate 10,697 downwards.
TTCGGCGATATTTTCGGCGACATCTTCAGCACGGGCCGCGAAGACCCGCGCAAACAGCGCGGAAGCCACCTGCGCTACACGATTCAAATCGACCTGGAAGAGGCCGCGGCGGGCGCGGAGAAAAAAATCAGTTTCATGCGAAGCCGCGCGTGCGCGACATGTAACGGATCCGGCACCCGCGGTGGCGACATTCCGCCGCCGTGCCCCGCTTGTCATGGCCAGGGTGTCATCCGCATCAATCAAGGTTTCTTCTCGACCACGCAACCTTGCGGCCAGTGCAAAGGCTTTGGCACGCTGATCAAGAATCCGTGTCCACAATGTCGGGGCGAGCGGCACACACAGCAGCCCGCCAAGCTGGCCGTTACGATCCCGGCCGGCGTTCAGCACAATCAGCGTCTCAAGTTGCGCGACGAAGGCGATATCGGGCCCTATGGCGGACCGCCTGGTGATTTATTCGTGGTCGTAAACGTCAAGGAGCATCCTCTCTTCAAGCGCCAGGGTGACGACATCTATCTCGATGTTCCGCTGTCATTCGTTGACGCGGCACTCGGCACAACGGTTCAAGTGCCGACGCTCACGGGTTTTGTCGAGCTGCGTATTCCCCCTGGAGCAACGTCTGGTAAGCTGTTTAGGCTGAAAGGTAAGGGTTTTCCGCGCCTCGGAAACCATGATAAAGGAGATATGTTCGTCCGGGTGGCCATCGACATGCCGCCGAAACTTTCAAGGGAGCAGGAGGAGCTGCTGAAGCAGCTCAAGCAAGTCTCTCAGGACTCGCCGCTCGTTAGGGAATATGGTGAAAAAATCAAGTCTCTCAAAGTTCGTCGTTGAGCGTTTCATTTTCGCGATCCTTTGCGCTGTTTTGATCTTCTCTGCGTGCGCGACACAAAAGAAAAAGCCCCAACCCGCTGGCGCCGATGTCGTGAAGCAGCTGGAGAACATCAAGAAACGGCTGAAGACGACCAAAAAAGATCAGGCCCTCGTTGCTCTCCAAAAATTCATCAAGGATCATCCAAACACTGAAATCTCCGACGAGGCTTACATTTTGCTGGGTGACGAGTACTACGCCAAACGCGATTACGCGAAGGCACACCAGACTTACATGGACCTCGCTCAGTCCGAAACTTCGACGCCGAAAGAGGCCGAGGCACGCATCAAAGCCGCGCGGGCTCTCATTCAGATGAACCGTCCCGAAGACGCTTTGAACGTGATCGACCCCATTTTCAAGATGGACGTGCTCGATCAAGAGCAAGTGCTTGCGGGACACAAAATCCGGTACATGATCGCGCTCCAAAAAAACGATCGCTTATCGGCGCTTCGCGCGGCCGTGACACTGGCCAAGACGTCGACTAGCCAATCCGACAAAGACGGCTTCAGGCTTCGGGCCTATGATATCGTCGATTCAAAGCTGACGCCGGAGGAGCTCAGCGAAGTGGCCGGGAGCTCAGAATTCGATTTCGTTCGTGCGCCGGCGCTTTTTCGCCTCGGTGTCGCCGAGTTCGAGGCCGGCAATTACGATCGCGCGCGCTCTCTTTTGTCGCAGGCGCGCGACTTAGTCCCTGACTCCGATTTCGCCGAGCGCGCAAACGACATGATCGAGCAAATCGACTCGAGAAACCGCGTGAACCCGCGCGTGGTCGGCGCCGTGCTGCCCTTGAGCGGAAAGCTCGCGAAAATGGGTTACAAAACGCTTCGAGGCATTCAGCTGGGTCTGGGTATCTACGGGCCCCAGCCATCCAACATACGATTGGCGGTCATAGACAGCGAAGGCAATCCCGATCTTGCTCGCAAAGCCGTGAAGCGTCTCGTGATGGAGGACAACGCCGTTGCGATCATCGGCAGCCTCTTGAGCAAGACCGCGGTTTCCGTGGCATCCCGCGCGCAAGAGTTCGGCGTCCCGAACATCGCGCTCTCACAAAAAGCGGGCATCACCGACCTCGGTCCGTACGTTTTCCGCAACGCCCTGACGAGCGAGATGCAGGTTCGGCAGCTCGTCGATATCGCGATGACGAAGCGAAAGATGACGAAGTTCGCGATTCTTTATCCGAACGACTCCTACGGCGTTGAGTTCGCGAATCTCTTTTGGGATGAGGTGCTCGCCCGCGGCGGAAAAATCACCGCCGCGCAAACTTACGATCCGAAAGAAACCGACTTCCGCATCCCGATCCGCAGGCTGGTCGGCACTTATTATGTCGATGACCGTTCTTCCGAGTATCAAACCAAGCTGAAAGCCTGGAAGGCCAAGCAGAAAGGCGCGAGCTCGGGCCGTGACGTTCCTCCAGAAATTTTACCGCCCGTGATCGACTTCGATGCGATCTTCATTCCCGACGGCCCGCGCGCTGTCGGCCAGATTGCGCCGATGCTCCTATATAATGACATCGAAGACGTCATGCTCCTCGGAACCAACATCTGGAACAGCCCCACGCTCGTCGAGCGCGCCGGAAAGAACGTCGAGAACTCGCTCTTCGTCGACAGCTACTTGGCAGACGTCACGAAAATCGAAGATACGGCGTTCGGCAAAGCCTTTCAGAAAGTCTTTGAATACAAACCAGATCTTTTCGAAGTGCATGGTTATGATGCCGCCGCTGTCATTCGCTATCTCGTCGAGCGCGGCGTGAGCACTCGAACCGACATGCAAAATCAGCTTTCACAGGTTCAAAATTTTCCCGGTGCGCTGGGTACCATCACAATGTCGCCTCGGCGCGAAGTCGAGCGCCCAATGCTTGCGTTGACGGTGAAAGAAGGCTCAATAAAGCCGCTTCCCCCCGAAAAAGGCCTTCAGTAAACGCGTGCGTCACGCGTCAGGGCCGCCGGCACTGACGCTCACGCCATTTCGTCGAAACCTCTCAGTTCGTGATAAATGGCTCGCGAAGAGGCTTCGCCAAAGTTTTACTTATGTGGCCCACCAAAAAATTTAAGCCTCGGATTTCTCGCCCTTAACATTTGTGACTAACCGATTGTGTCGGTCGACCTGTCATTCACTACAATAGTCGGGCGGCCCCGCTAGCCTTCCCTTCTAAAAATTAGTGAAACTGCGGAGCGTTAAATAAAGAGGTGAAATATCAGGTAGTTAGAAATTTTTGATGACAAGCAATTAGCTCCCATACATAAATCTTAAAATTCCTGTACAGCCGGTTCGGGCAGGTGCAGGGACATCGCAAGCATGCGAGTTTCCTGGAGGGGAAAATGAAACAGAAGGACCTAGATCGTTTTAGAAAGATTTTGTTGGAACAAAAGTCAGGGCTTCTAAACAAATCCAACAAATTCAAGGAAGAGCGCCAAGAAGGTAAAGAGATGTTGGGCGACGAAATCGATCTCGCAACTACCGAGATCAATCTGAATCTCGACATCCGACTTCACGAGCGCGAACGCGTTCTAATCCATAAAATCGAAGTTGCTCTCTCGAAAATCGCAAGCGGCCAGTACGGCTTTTGCGAGGAGTGCGAAGAGCCGCTCGAGCTGAAGAGACTCGAGGCGAGACCTGTCGCCACTCTCTGCATCGCTTGCAAAGAAGATCAAGAAGACCGCGAAAAGATCTACGCGTTCTCGTAAGTCCCGCTTGCGATGAAAAACGAAAAAGCGACCTCGTCGTAGGTCGCTTTTTTATTTTAAGGCGGTGGACTCGACCGGCCCCAAGGCAAGGCCAGCTGCGGGTTTCGCGACGACCGGCCCGATCGACAGGCCAGGACCAGCGCGCCCTCGGGCCAGAAATTCCCGCTCTGCATTCCCACCTTTCGCTCAGGCGCACTCGCAAATATTCATCTTCAAACGAAAAATCCGGACCCTCCCCGACCTCAATTCCATAAAGGCCCCAGAGTCAGAATCCGAGAAGTTATACAGGAAATTAGGGTGAAACGGAGCTGGCCACTGAGGGCCTGCTCTTTCGGAGGAGAGTATGACATTCGATGATAAGGCGCTGGAAATCCCAGGAGTTCTCCCGATGTTGCCGGTACGGGACATTGTGGTGTTCCCGTACATGATACTTCCCCTGTTCGTGGGGCGCGAGACTTCAATCCGCGCGGTTGAAGAGGCTCTCGCGAAAAATCGGCTGATCTTCCTGGCTTCACAGAAGGAGCTGCAAGAGGAGAATCCGACGCCGGAGTCGATCTACACGGTCGGCACGATCGCGATGATCATGCGCATGCGAAAGCTCGCTGACGGTCGCGTGAAGATCCTGATCCAAGGCGTGGCCAAGGGCCGCGTGAAAGGCTACAAGAAAACCGCTCCGCACTTCGAAGTCGAAGTCGAAAAGATCAATGAGAACCCGGTTCCCGCCCCCTCCCTCGAAATCGAAGCCCTTATCCGCAATGCGAAAGAGCTCCTCGAAAAAATCATCGCCCACGGCAAAATGCTCTCTCCCGACATTCTGCTCGTTCTCGATGACGTCGGAGACCCCGGCCGTCTCGCCGACCTGATCGCCAGCAACCTCGGCCTCAAGGTCCAAGACTCTCAGCGCATCCTCGAGACCCTCGACTGCAAAGAGCGCTTGAAACTAGTGAACGAGTTCCTGCAAAACGAGCTCGAGCTCCTCGCCATGCAAGCTCGCATTCGCAACACCGCGAAAGACGAGATGTCGAAGAGCCAAAAGGAGTACTTCTTGCGCGAGCAGATTCGCGCCATAAAGAATGAGCTCGGCGAAAACGACGCCAAGGCTGAAGAGATCGAAGAGCTTCGCGAGAAGCTCCTCAACGCCGGCATGCCGCCGGATGTGGAGAACGAGGCTCTCAAGCAACTCGGCCGCCTCGAGCGCATGCACCCGGATGCGAGCGAAGCCTCAATGGTTCGCACGTATCTCGACTGGCTCACTGACCTTCCGTGGAACAAGTTCACTGAAGACAACCTCGATCTGAACTACGCGAAAGAGGTTCTCGAAGAAGACCATTACGACCTTCAAAAAATCAAAGACCGGATTCTTGAGTTTCTGGCCGTTCGTAAACTTAAGGCTAAAGACAACCTCAAGGGTCCGATTCTTTGCTTCGTCGGCCCCCCGGGCGTCGGCAAGACCTCTCTCGGTAAGAGCATTGCCCGCTCGATGAACCGCAAGTACTGCCGCATCTCCTTGGGCGGCGTGAAAGACGAAGCCGAGATCCGCGGCCACCGCCGCACGTATGTCGGCGCCATGCCCGGCAAGATCGTTCAGGCTCTAAAGCAGGTGAAATCGAAAAATCCTGTTTTCATCCTCGATGAGATCGACAAACTCGGCAGCGACTTCCGTGGCGACCCCAGCGCCGCCATGCTCGAAGTTCTCGATCCCGAGCAGAACTCGACGTTCCGCGACCACTATCTCAATGTCGACTTCGACTTGAGTCAGGTCATGTTCCTCGCCACCGCCAACGTCGGCGAGAACATTCCGCAGGCGCTGAAAGACCGCATGGAAGTCATTCAGCTCTCAGGCTACACCGAAGAAGACAAACTCGTGATCTGCCGCCGCCACCTCATCGCGCGCCAACTCGAGGCCAACGGAATCGCCGAAGAGAACATCGAGTTCACCGATGAAGGCCTCCGCCATATCATCGCGGGTTATACACGTGAAGCGGGTCTTCGCAACCTCGAGCGCGAAGTCGGCGGCGTCTGCCGCAAGGTCGCGAAAGAGTTCGTATTCGGTAACCGCGAAAAGCAAGTCATCGGACCCAAGGAAGTCGAAAAATACCTGGGCCCCGTGAAGTATCAAAAAGAAGAAGAGCTCGGCGAAAACAAAGTCGGTGTCACCACCGGCCTCGCCTGGACGCAATTCGGCGGAGAGATTCTCTACATCGAGACGATCAAGATGCGCGGAAAGGGCGATCTCGTTCTCACGGGCCAGCTTGGCGACGTGATGAAAGAATCCGCTAAGGCCGCGATGTCCTATGCCCGTGCTCACGCGCACGAGCTCGGCATCAAAGAAGATTGGCTCGATGGCAATGAAGTGCACGTGCACATTCCCTCTGGCGCCATTCCGAAAGATGGCCCGTCAGCGGGAATCACGATGGCGACCGCGCTCATCAGCCTCATGACCGACACGCCGGTTCGCTCCGATGTCGCCATGACGGGTGAAGTGACGCTCACCGGCCGGGTGCTCCCGATCGGCGGGCTCAAAGAGAAGGCGCTTGCGGCACTCCGCCACGGCATTAAGGATGTCATCATCCCTGAACAGAACGTGAAGGATCTCATCGATATTCCGGAGCAGTTCAGAAAGAAGCTGAACTTCGTACCGGTGAAGTATCTCAGCGAGGTTCTCGACGTGGCGCTCGATCGCACCAAAGGCGAGAAGAAGGTCGCGGCCGGCGCAACCGCTGGCACGCCTCCCCGCTCGAGCAAGAAGCCAAAGGTCGCCTCGCCTGCCGCTTCTTGAATCCGATTGGAGCGGCCAATTCATCAGACGGCCCGCCTTTGTGCGGGCCTTTTGTTTTTTGGCGGGCAGGCGCGTGAACTAAGTAATTTTTCGGAAACTGCCGATATAGAAGCATGAAGCTTTTGGCAGGTGTTCTTTTCTCACTGTTTATTCCGGCCAAAGTACTGGCTGGTTACATGTGCTACTTGCCTTTTCGGGCGCCCACGAGCCGGCCTTACTACAAGAGTTCGGTGGCATTGACCGTGGCGGGCTGCGAATCCTCTTATCGTGAGAAGCTTAAGGTCATCGGTTGCAACGACGTTCGCGTGCAATGTGGACCCGTTCCCCGCGAAGACATGCTGACTTTTTCGGCGGATTGTCAGTTTACTAGCGTTGGGACTTCGCCCGATTGTCACATCACCTACGGTTGTCCCCCGGGGTACGTCGAGCACAATTATGACAGTCCCGAAAAGTGGAACGATCCCGCCATACACGATGCTTTCAAATCGATCGGGATTTTCTGCAAGAAACCGGGGAATGAAGAGAAGCCGGCGCCATCAAGACTTAATAACGAACAAAAAAAGACGGGCTCGGGCAGCCAGTAACGGCTTTTTGATCAGCGGTCTGAAAGAGGCTCGCCCAGCCGGCTGCTCAGGCGAGCGTTTTCTCCTTCTAGAACCCGGACCAGGGTCTTAAGGTCCGAGATCTCTTCTCTCAAGTTCCTAATATGCTCGTCCTTCTCTTGGAGGATGAGCGTATAGGCCTTCTTGAGTTCATCGAGCAAACGATTGGCAGCCGAGAACACCGGTTCGGAGTGAGTGGTGGTCACTTGGTCATCCCGGCTCTGTGACTCACCAGAAAAATTCTTTTTCGGTGAGTCGAAATTTTTCGGAGGGGCCTTGGACATTCTTTGATGACTTGTTTGGATAGCCTGCTGCTGGAACCTCTCTTGAGCCTGGCTAGCGTTCTGGTGCTCAAGCTCGTCAGGTGACTCGTCAATGATGTAGTACTTGCCGCCAGCGAGCTTGAAAGGAATTGAATCGAGCTTTATCCGGCGCCGAAGCGTGGATATGCTGATCCGGTATTTGTTTGAATAATCAACTAGCGGCAACCAGCTTTCGCTCATTCGTTTAACTCCTGACTATTCAAGCCTACCTAGGCCCTTGTAGGTTGTAAACTATTTTGAATATCAGTATGATCAACCCGTGCGGCTTACTCACAAAAAGAAACCAGCACTTGTCTTAAGCGGAGGGGGAGTCAAAGCCGCGGCCTTTCATGCCGGTGTATGCCTCGCGTTACAAGAGAAGGGCTTCCGCTTTGCCGGCGGCACCAAAGACGAAGTTGATAATCAACAGCAAGATCACAAGACCTTTCGCTGCTACGTGGGTTCGAGCGCCGGGAGCATTGTCGCTTCGTTCTTGGCCTCGGGTTACACGGTAGCCGACTTTATCGATGCCTTTGAAATGGGAGCTGGACTAAAGACCAGGCAGGAGCGCTCCGTTCACCGGCTCAAGCCCCTTACCTATTTCGACATTTTTAGTCTCAACGGGCTCAACTTCGTCCACATGATCCCGAAGTTTCTCCAGCGCCGGGCGATCTCTGTGACCGGCGGCCTCGAAGTACTCGTGAAGAACGGCTTCAAAGTGAACGGACTCTTTACGACGAATGGCATTGAGCGTTATTTGCGCCGAAACGTGCTCCCCACCAACCGTTTCCGCGAGCTTGGAGTCGAGCTCTTTATCGTTGCCACTCAGCTCAACCACAGCCGCAAGGTCGTCTTCGGCCCTTTCGAGCAGACCACCAAAGAAGACACGATCAAATGGGCCAACTACGCGACCATCAGCAATGCCGCTGCCGCCTCGGCGAGCCTTCCTCCCATGTTCGCGCCGTACGGAATCAAAGACGACAAGGGCCGTGAAATTTATTTTTTTGACGGCGAGATTCGCGACACGCTCTCAACCCATGTCGCCGTCGATCATGGTGCTGACCTCGTCGTGGCGAGCTACTCGATTCAGCCGTATCACTTCAACAAAGAGATGGGGAGCCTCCATCACTACGGCATCCCGATCATTCTCAACCAAGCGCTCTATCAAGTGGTCGAGCAAAAAATTCGAAAAGCGATTTACCATCAAGCCGACATCAAGGCTCTTCTCAATACCGTCGACGGTTATTTCAAAAAGGCGGGATTACCCGAAGAACATCGCGAGCGCTTGGTAAAGATCATGGCGGATCGGGTGAACTACCGCATGGGCGTTGACTACATTTACATTCATCCGAATCCCGAAGATTACGAGATGTTCTTCGTCGACCATTTCAGCCTGAGCCCCAAAATCCTGGGGCGGATCGTGCGAATCGGATTCAAATCGGCCGTGGCGGCGTTGCGCCGCCACAATCTCTAGCCGATCAATCGAATACGTTCATAACCGACACGTGAATCGCGTCGAAGAACGGATGTGCGGCGAGACCGATTGCGATGACCATCAAAACCGAAAAAGCGATCGCGGCTTTAGAGAGCACGTCTCCGCGTGTGGCCTCAGGCGCATCGCCTTCGGTCATGTACATCACGACGATCGGGCGCAGATAGTAGTACACGCTGATGACTGAATTGATGACTCCCCAAACGGCGAGCCATACGAGGCCCTCGCTGACGGCGGCGGAGAAAACGTAAAACTTGCCGAAGAAGCCGGCTGTCGGCGGCAAACCGGCGAGACTCAGCATGAAAATCGCGAACGAGGCCGCCAAAGCGGGGCGCTTGTACCCCAAGCCGCGCAAGTCCTCGACGTTGACCATCGTCTCTTCATGTTTTTCGAAAAGGGCGATGACTCCAAAGGCCCCAAGATTCATGAACGCGTAAGTCAGAAGATAAAACACGAGGCTGGAAGAGCCGCTCACATAACCGCCTGAAGCCGTCACGATCAAGGCCACGAACGCATACCCAGAGTGCGCGACGCTCGAATACGCGAGCATGCGTTTTAGGTTGTCTTGCATGATGGCGGCGATGTTGCCCACGAGCATGGTCGCGACCGCCAGCCATTGCAGCAAGTTCATGATGAGTTCGGACTGGTTGAGGCCTTCAGTCAAAAAGATGCGAAGGAACGCCACAAACGCGGCAATCTTCACTGCCGTTGCCATGAATGATGAAACGGGAGTCGGTGCGCCCTGGTAGACATCGGGCGTCCAGTTGTGAAACGGAAAAATCGAAACCTTGAAGCAGAATCCGACGATCAAGAGCATGTAGCCAATCACGAATAGCTTGTTGCCCGCAATCAAGCCGGGCGTCTTCGCCGCGAGCTCGGGCAGCATCGTCGATCCGACGGTGCCGTAGAGAAATGCGACTCCATACATGAGAATGGCCGACGAAAACCCGCCCAAGATGAAGTACTTGAAGGATGCCTCTTTCGCGAGCGTTTGTTCATGGCTCATGGCGATCAAGACATAAAGAGCCAAAGACATGGTCTCGAGCCCGATAAACGCGATCAGCAGGTCGTTGGCCCACGTGAGCGTCATCATGCCCACTGCCGAGCCCATGATCAGAAATACGTACTCCGAGAACTGCGCGCCCCGGGTGTTGATGTTTTCGTAAGACAAGAAGAGCGCGCCCGCTGTTAAAAACAGAATGATGGGCTGGCTCGCGGCCGAAAGCCCGTCGATTACGAGCTTATCGTTGAACGCGGACGTATCGCCGCCCATTGCAACCCAAACCGTCGCAATGAAAAGACCGCTGATCGCTTGCAGCATCGAGAAGAGCGGCGCCTGCTCACGGCCAATGATGGCCTTGATGGTGATGGGCAAGCACCCCGCGAGAAAGATTATGATGAGCGGAGTAATGAGAAGAATATCTTGGAGGCCAACTGTTGCCGTCATTGCGCCTGCTCCTGAATGTTGCTGGCCGTTGAGGTTCCAGTGTCTTTGATCGTGAGCTGATAGTCGCCCCGGTTTTCAGCTAGATGATCAACACTGGCCTTGGACTTGAGAAGAAAGTCTTGCGGAGAAATGCCCATCCAGAAAATCATCACGACGAGCGGGACGAGAACCGTCACCTCTCGCGCGTTCATATCTGTCAGCGGATGATGCGTATCGGAGACCAGAGGCCCCTGCGGCCCAAAGAAGACGCGCTTGAACATCCAAAGCATATACGCCGCGCCCAAAATTACGCCGAGGACCGCAACGAAGGCATACACGGGCTTCGCGATGAACGCGCCCATGAGAATCAGAAACTCACCGATAAAGCCGTTCGTTCCCGGAACGGCAATGCTCGAAAGAGTCACGATGAAAAAGAATATTGTGTAAATCGGCATGGCCGTCGCAAGGCCGCCGTATTGTGAGATCTCGCGCGAGTGCGTGCGCTCATAAACGATGCCCACGAGCAAGAACAGCGCTCCGGTCGAAA
>DASUEL010000327.1:0-5781 GCA_036275095.1 Bdellovibrionales bacterium | reverse complement strand
GGGCGGGCTTGCAAGCCGCCACGCCGAGCACTTCGAGATGAGATGCAACGGCGAGGAGACCTTCGACCTCTTCTTCAACAAAACGTCTAAGACCCTTTTCGCGTACGCGAAGACCATCACGCTCAGCGCGCCGACTTCGCTCAATGCGATCGAGCAGGTCGAATTTGAAATGGCGAAATATTGCAGCGGCCCCGTGCAGGCTCACAAAGCCGTGGCGCGCGACCGCCGCAGCGGCCCCGTCGACGTCCACGTTCGTTATTGCCAATACGCGGATATGGTCATCGTCGCCGCCAGCGACGCGGTGGCTTCCATCCAAAACAATCTGGCGCAGGTGAACCTGGCTTACGTCAGCGGCAAGGGCTGGAAGGAATATCTCACGGCGGTCGAAGGCAGCAAAGGCGTGCGGCTCCCCGCCGCTCAGTGAGCGCGCTTCGCGCTCACCACGCAAGAAGCCGGCCGGCGCGATCGACCTTGACCAAGCATTCATATCGGCGCGGTCGAAAAAACCGGTTCGGAATGATCACGCGATAGCTGCGGCAGCTGAGCGCTCCGGCAATGAACACTTGGCGAAGCGGCGGCTCCACGCCTCCATTCAGATTGAACATGATTTTTTGGGCCGGGACTCCGCGAATTTTCAGAACGAGGTCGGCACCCGACTTTTCAGAGCCGACCATGCCGGTCTCGCACACGCCCGCGGCCTCACCCGGGCCCTGCGCGGGCGTCCCGCCGGTCAGGTCGAGCTTGCAGAGATGATTGGGTCCATCCCAAAATTCCGAAGGCGGCGGTGTTTGTGCGCACGCGACGTGCGCGCCGGTCTTCGTACCGAGCGCGCCGCGGGTTTCGGCCACCGCGAGATGCCGGTACAGAGTCTCGCCTGTCGAATTGTCGATCTCGAAGGTGACGCGCGAGCCCTGCATGCAAGCTTTATAGAATGAAACGATCGGACCTTCTTCGGCAAATGCAGCGGTCGAGATAAAAATCAGGGCGGCGGCGATCGATCTCATACGTCCTCCTCGAAATTTCCGGAAGCGCGAATTTTACCAAGTTTGCGCGCGCGGCTCCCCGCAAATGTGGAGTTCCGGTAATGATTTCAAGGTGGACCGGCGCCATTCGCACGGAGTAACGTCGAGAGATGTGGATGCGTTCGGGTCTCGCATTGGCTCTGATTCTGGGGATCGCCTCCCAGGCCAAAGCTACGTCCCTATTGATCAAGAACGCTCACGTCGTCGATCCGGCGGCCGCGACCGTTTCACTCAAAAATATTTTAATCCGCGACGGGCGTACGGCCGAGATATTGAATGCCGGCTCGGCACCGTCCGCCGAAGACGTGTTCGACGCGAAAAAACTCTGGCTGATTCCGGGTCTCACCGACATGCACACCCATTCGTGGGGCAACGACGCTCCCTTCGAGGAGTTCGAGACGATCGGCCCTGAAAACACGGCCAAACGCATGCTTTACTCCGGAGTGACGTCCTTCTTGGACCTCGGGAGCCCCGAGGACGTGATCTTTCCCGCGCGGGAGCGTCTGCGAAAAGGCGAAACCCAGGGCGCCGAGCTCCTCGCGGCGGGCTCCGTGTTCGTGTCGGGAAAAGCGTCACGCGATGGCAAAGCGCACGTCGTAAACACACAGAAAGAGGCGCGGGCCGAAGTCGACAAACTCGCGTCACGAAAACCCGACGTGGTGAAGGTGATCTTCGACTACCGCCGCAAATCCGGAATGAAGCGCGAAGTGATGGCCGCCATCGTTCGCCAGGCGAAGAAACATGGGCTGCCGGCCGTGGTGCATATCGGAAGCTGGCTCAACGCCAAGCACGCCGCGGAGGCCGGCGCCGGCGCGTTCACGCATCTAAACGAGGACGAAGTCGTTCCTGACGATGTCGTGAAAGCCCTCAAGGCTTCTGGAATTCGAGCGATCCCGACCATGGCCGTTCAGCTCGAAACCTTGAACATCTCCGAGTCCCCCGGCCTGCTGAAAGCCCCGTTGCTCGTCGACGTCACTTCGAAAGAGCTCCGCTCGGCCTATGCACGGATCAAAGAAGATCCTGAAATGGAGTACCAGATCAGGTGGCAAAAAGACGGGCGTATTAACGACAAAAAATCGTTCGAAAAGCTGCGCGCGGCCGGCATTCCGCTGCTGGCCGGTTCCGACGCCGCCAACTACGGCTCGTTTCAAGGCTACTCATTGCACCGGGAGCTCGTGCTGTTCACCGAAAACGGCGCGAGCCGCTGGGAGGCGCTCCGCGCCGCCACGACCGAGCCCGACGCGTTTTTCAAACGCGTTCCCCCGCTCGCGCCGGGCGGCTGGGCCAACTTCGTTCTGCTGAAGCGAAATCCCGCTGACGACATCACGGCGACACAAGAGATCGCCGAAGTTTTTTATCGAGGGCGGAAGCTCGATCGGCCCGCGCTCCTGAAGTCGAGCTTCAATCGTAGCGGGATAGAGCCCGCGTCCAGCGGTAAATGACTTTTTTGGATTTTTCAGGAAAGCCGGAAAACGCGATACCGTACCGGTTTCCGATACGCCAGATGACTCGCCCCTGGCCCTCGACGGTTTCAGACTCCTCACCGCCGACGAGTTTGAGGACAACGTCTTCACCCTCGGCCATCTCGTGCATCGAATCGACGCAGATTCCTCCGAGCGAGATGTTCCAGATCGTCGCCTCGAATTCGGCCGAGTTGTGTTTCACTCGGGCGGTCGCCGGCATGACGTAGCGCTCGAAGCGGCGGCCGCTGGCCGGAATTTCGGGCACCAGGCGGTGAAGAATCGCGAACTGTATGAGCTCGGCGTTGTTCGACTTGCCGAGTTTTTCGAGAATGCGCGCCCGGTAGGTGCTGACGGTTTTGACCGAGAGAGCAAGCTCTTCCCCGATCTCTTTCACACCCTTCCCCGAGGCGATCATGCACAACACCTGCATTTCGCGGTCGGAGAGGGTTTCGTGAGGCGCCTCCAGCTGCGCGGGATTGTTCGTTTGCAGCTTTTCGGTGAGCTTCGGCCCGATCACGCGGCCGCCCTCGATGATTTTTTGTACGGCCTGTTTCACTTCGGCTTCGGTGGAGTCCTTGGTGAGATAACCGGAGGCGCCGGCCTTCAGAACGCGAAGTGCGTACTGCTCCTCGGCGTGAATCGAGAGTATGAGTACCGGAAGATTCGGCTGTGCCGTTCGGATTTGTTTGAGGACGTCGAGCCCGTTTTTATCGGGAAGTGAAATATCGAGCACGACGAGGTCCCACCTGCCGCGTTTCACCTGTTGAATCGCGTCCGCGCCGGTCGTGCTCGGCGTGACCTGCATTCCCGGATCGTATTGGTGGAGTACTTTTTCGAGGCCCTGAAGATACAACGGATGATCGTCTACTACGAGAACGCTTTTCATTCGGCGGTGGCCTCCGGCAACGGAATTTCGACTTGGATTATTGTGCCGCCGCCGCGGATCGCTTCGATTTGGAAATGACCGCCTAACAGCTCGGCCCGCTCTTTCATCGTCGCCAGCCCCATGCCTCGGGCCGCGCCGGTCGCGGGCTTGTAGCCGGCGCCGTTGTCGCGAACCTCGAGGTGGACTGAGCGGATCTTCCGGCGCAGGCTGACGACTACTTCGGTTGCGCGCGCATGCCGGACCACGTTGTTCAAACTTTCTTGCACGATACGATACAGGCTCAAGTCATAGGGTTCGCCGAGGACGAGGTCTTCGGGCGCTTGCTCGACGAAAATTTTGAGTCCCGTCGCGCGGTGCAACTCGCTGAGTTTTCTTTTTATCGCGTGCACCAAGCCGAGCTCGTCCAACAGCAGCGGCCTGATTTCAAACGCCACCCGCCGAAGCCGCTCGATCGTATCGTCCACGATCGAGAGCAGCTCATGGCTCTCACCGTACTCCACTCCACTCAGCTTCAGTTTCAACAACGCGAGATTCTGCCCGAGCTCGTCGTGAAGCGTACGTGAAATTCGAAGTCGCTCGTCTTCCTGTGCCTGAGCCAACAAGGCTCTGACATCGTCCGAAGGCGAACGATTTTTTGTGCGACGTGAAACCACGCGAGCTCCCTATACTATTGATTCCTCTATTCTTATTATAATTGTTAAGATTTGCACACATTTTGTGCCTGAGGGTCGAGGACTAAACCAAAATTTCATAATCTGCCGCGTGCCCGTTCTGAATTAATTCGATTTACGAGCCTGCACAATTGTCGAGCTGGCTCCGCAAACCCACGAATTAAGGCGATAAAACACGAGGGCTTGGATAGAATTTACGCGCCCGGTGCAAGGTGTGGGACACGAAGCGAGACTCGACTATAATCGGTCCTTCGGCCTGAAAGGATGCACTGTGCGATTGCTCATAACGCTAATCATCGTCCTGTTTTCGGCTCCGCCGCTTCTCGGCAACGTGACTTCTTGCACAGGCATGGGCCACACACTGATTGTCGAGAGTTCACAGAATCGGCTGTATGTGTGCGAAAACGGGCAGCCGGTTGCCTCGTACAGGGTTGCGCTCGGCAGGCGCGGCGCCGGCAAAATGCGCGAAGGTGATTTGAAAACACCGCTCGGTTCCTACCCGCTGGGCCAGCCTCGCCACTCGGATAAATTTCACGTGTTCATTCCGGTTGGATATCCCACGCGGGCGCAAAAAGCCGAAGGCTACACGGGCTCGGCCATCGGCATTCACGGCCCGCCCCGCGCGTGGGCCAGCTCGGCGGTTACGGGCATCACTGCTTACGTCAATTGGACCGACGGCTGCATCGCGGTCGGCTATGACGAGGTCATCGAGGAATTGGGGCGCTGGGTTTCGCGCCACTCCTCGGCGCGTCTCCATATTCGATAGGCTCCGGCTTCGCGAGAAGCAGCGGCAAGCGAATCTCCGCGGCCACCGGTAAATGATCGGAGGCCACCCGCGAAAGCTTCGATACATGCACGCCCGCCGACACCAAATAGCTCGAAGGGCAAATGTAGATTTGATCCAGCGGAAAAACCGGAAAAAACGACGGATAACTCAAAATGCGCGGCACGAACCCGAACTGCGAGCGGAAGATTCGGGTCGCGCCCATGAAGGGAAGCCACTCGTTCATGTCGCCCATGATGATCAGCGGGTGCCGGCTCGAAACGGTCACGCCCTCGAAGATTTTTCCGAGCTGAAACTTCCGCTCGCGCCACTTGAGCCCCAAGTGCGTGGTAATCACCCGGCAGTGGATTCCCTGAATGTCGAGATCGACGTCGAGCGCGCCTCGCGGCTCGCGGCGCGCGCTCGAGAGGTCCATTCGCCGCAGCACTTTGATCGGAAAGCGGCTGAGAAACGCGTTCCCGTACTCGCCGTCGCTCCGCCAGAGCGTCGGGCCCGCGGCGACGTGATAACCGGTATGTTTGGCGAGGTAGTTGAGCTGATGCCCCCCTTCATCAATGTGATGTGAGTCAATCTCTTGAATGCCGACGAGATCGGCGTCGATCTCTTTCAATACGGCGACGATGCGGCCCATATCCATCTTGCCGTCGGTTCCTATACAACGGTGGATATTGTAGGTGGCCGCCTTGATCTTGATCACAAGCGGCCCTTGTCCGTTTTGACCATGCGGCCCAGCGCTTTCTGTGCGGCTACGAAGACGACGATCAACACCGCGAGCACTCCGAAGCTGACCAGACTTGGGTTTGCGACGGCCGCGCGCAGCCGCTCTTCAAAAACGGCGACCGCGAGAATCCCCGGCAAAAGCCCGAATAGCGAGCCCCAGAAAAAATCGCGATAGCTGACGCCGCTCGAGCCCATCACGAAGTTCATCACCGAGAACGGAACGAGCGGCAGAAGC
>DASUEL010000326.1:0-3980 GCA_036275095.1 Bdellovibrionales bacterium | reverse complement strand
CGCGGCCCTCTCGGGCTCACGCCGTTTGCTCGAGGCGAGCGGCCCGCTCGAGTTGCGCGGCCCGTTCGAGTTGTGCGGCCACGTCCAAATCGAGAGCCGGGTAATCGATGTAACCCTTTTCTTCACCCGCATAAAACGTCGAAGCGTCAGGCTGGGCGAGCGGTGCTCCGAGCTTGAAGCGCTCGACGAGGTCGGGATTCGCTATGAACGGAACACCGAACGCGACGAGATCGGCTTTGCCGGTTGCGATGGCTTCGTTCCCTAGCTCACGGGTGTAACCCGCGTTCACGATTAGCGTGCCTTTGTAGAGCTCACGCAGAATGGGAGTCAGGCGCGGGGCTTCGGGGGAGGACGCCTTGAACCCCGCGACCGGCTCCAGAACGTGTAAGTACGCGAGCGGCCGCTCATAGAGCTGGCGCGCCACGTAGGCATAGGTGAGCTCGGGATGCGAGTCGCTCATGCCGTTCACTTTGTTGCCGGGAGAGACGCGTACGCCCACGCGGCCCGGTCCCCAGACTTTGATCGCCGCATCGGTGATTTCGAGCAAAAAGCGCGCGCGGTTTTCGAGCGAGCCGCCGTACTCGTCGGTGCGTTTGTTCGAGCCATCTTCGAGAAACTGGGCCGGCAAGTAGCCATTGGCGCCATGAATTTCGACGCCGTCGAAGCCGGCTTCTTTCGCGAGCCGGGCCGAGTTTTCGAAATCTTTCACGATGGCCTTCACTTCGCGTGTCTCGAGCGCGCGCGGCGTGACGGTTTTCTTGCGGCCTTGGGGCGTATAGGCCTCGCCTTCGAACGCGACCGCCGAGGGCGCGACTGGCAGCTCGCCGCCGTGGAAGTCAGGGTGCGAGACGCGGCCCACGTGCCAGAGCTGAATGAAGATCTTTCCGCCCTTCGCGTGGACCGCGTCGGTGACGCGCTTCCAGCCACGCACCTGTTCGGCCGTGTGAATGCCGGGCGTGCGGATGTAGCCGATCCCTTGCGGGCTGACTTGCGACGCCTCGGTGATGATGAGCCCGCTGCTGGCGCGCTGAGCGTAGTACTCAGGCGCGAGTTCGGAGGGGACGTTGCCTGCTGCGGACGCGCGGGATCTCGTCATCGGCGCCATGACGATGCGGTTTTTCAGTTCGATGTTTCCAATGGTGACAGGTGTGAAGAGTGAGCGGCTCATGCTGCGATCCTTTCAGTCGAGAAGGTGAGGGCCGCGGCTTGAAGCCGCGGCCTCAGGTTGAGAGACACGATGGTCAGGAGGAGAGCGATGCCCGCGGGTGCGAACGCGCTCAAGGGGTCGCCGGCTCCGGCATGTGCCGCCAGCGCGCCGGTGAATAAAAAGACGAGGCCTTTTTCAGCCCACTCGCGCCCGGCGGGAACCCACAAGCCGATCGCGGCCAGCACTTTGAGTGTGCCGAGCAGAGCGATGATGCCTGTGTTCGTCAGGCCCAGCCGCGCGAGGTTCGTAATCATGTCGGGTGCTCCAGTCAGCATTGAGTAGCCGCCGCCCAGGAGCATGAAGGTCAGAAGACCGTTGGTTCCGTAAAAGAGAGCTCGTTTCGCGTTCATTTGGACTCCTTTGTGTCTCGTTATGAACTAAGTAATTAGTTACTTACATACACAGGATAAGCCTTTGCGAATGATTGTCAATAAGTAATTATTTACATACTTGTAAATGGCCGAATTCTCTTATATTATTAGGGGAGTCAAAGGAGCCACCATGGCGACTGTACAGACCAAAAACCAGGCGCAAAAACCCGCCAAACCCGTTCGCAAACGCGATCGTGAGGCCACGGGACAAGCTTTGCTTGAAGCCGCGAAGTGTGTGTTCGCGAAGCACGGCTACGACGCTGCGACCACAAAAGAGATCGCACTCAAAGCCAAAGTGAACGAAGCGCTCATTCAGCGCTACTTCGGCGGCAAAGCCGGCCTGCTCGAGGCGATTCTCAAGCAGGGTCGCGCGCCGTGCTCTGGCGGTCATGCCATCGCGCAGCCCGCGTCGCTCCAAGACGTGATCAGCTCCTTTTTCAAGCGCAATTGCGGCGAGACCCAGCAGAACGAAGAGTTCATGAAAGTCGTGGTTTCGCGCGCGATCGTCGACCCGCAAATGGGCAAAATGCTGCGCGAGCGTATTTCGGGGCCTTCCCAAGACTACATCTTGAAGCACTTAAAAGAGCTTCAAGACGCCGGCCGCATCTCGAAAGACGTCAAGCTCGACAAACTCGCGTACGCCCTGAGCGGACTTGCGTTTTCAATGGGTTTTTTCGGCAGACTCGTTCATCGCACACCCGAGCCGTTCATCAACGAAACGATCGCCGAAGTCGCGAACCTTCTCGCGAAAGGCCTCGAGAAAAAATAAGGAGCCCGCGATGACGACCGCCGCCGCTGACTTGAAGCGCGCTCAGCACGACAACCTCACCGCCGACGACGAGCGGCTCATGCAAACGCCCGGCGACGAGCTCGGAGCGCTCAATTAATGGGCGCGGCGATCGCTGTTACAGTCATCGCGCATATCGGGCTGCCACTCTATTTTCTGTTCATGTTTTTTAAGACGCGTTTTACGAGCCGTCTCCATGCGGTGATGTATACCTGGACGACCGGCGCGTACCTCGCGCTAATATGGCGCGGGGGCGCTGGATGGGACTGGTTCAGTTATTTCGTTCCTTATATTTATATGGCGCTCTTTGTCGCCGCCGCCCTGATCGTCGCCGTTCGCGCGCGAAATCTCCCATGGGCGCCTCTGAACGAACGAAGGCCTTGGTTTAGTATCGTGTTGTTCGCCCTTATCGGTGCTTTTTTCGCCCAAGCCGTGCCCTCGACGATCACGGCTCGGGAGTATCCGCCCGGCAAGGCGCTGAAGCTGCTTTTTCCGCTCAAAGGCGGCACCTATCACGTCGGCCACGGTGGAAGTAACGCCACAATGAACTACCATGTCGCCGCGAAAGCGCAAAGTTTTGCCCTCGACATCACGAAGCTGAATGCGTACGGCACGCGAGCTCGCGGGTTGTTTCCTGAGGACGTTTCGAAGTACGAAATTTACGGTGCTGAGGTTTTCGCTCCTTGCTCGGGCGAGGTCATTCGTGTGCAAGACGGCCTGCCCGACCAGAAGCCGGGAGACGGTGACTTCGAGAACCTAGCCGGGAATCACATCGTTATTTTCTGCCACGAGGCTTCAATCACGGTCGCGCACCTCAAACCCGGCAGTGTCGCCGTCAAGCGGGGCGACACGGTGGAGGCCGGCCAATTGCTCGGGCGTGTCGGCAACTCCGGAAATACTTCGGAGCCACACCTGCACATTCACGCGATTGCCGGAAAACACACTGACAATCGCACGATCATCCGCGACGGCGAAGGCGTGCCGCTCGTTTTTGACGGCCGGTTCTTAGTGCGTAACGATCGCGTGACGGTGCCGTAGTGGCCGGCCGGGTGAGTTTCGGGACTCTGCTGTTCGTTGATTTCTTTTGCGCGCTCACTGGCGGGCTCGTCTACCACTTCTGGGGCGGCTTGATCATCGAGCTGTTCAGGGTTTCGTACGAAGTTCTCGCATTTCAAATCGCCGCCAACTTCTCTTACGCCGCGTTCGGATTCACTCTCATTCTCGCGGGCCATCGGCTCAGACGCGCGTGGCCCATGCTCGTGTGGATGAACTTCGCGTACTCCATCGTTTGTTTTGGGCTGTCCGTGCACTTCATTAATACGAGCCGCGCTCCGGCGGCCTCGCTGCTGGCGCTCGAAGGGTTATTCATCGTAACACTTGCCTTCTATGAGCGTGCGGCACTGAAAGCCACGGCGTGAGATGAGCTCGTACTAGGCGGCTTCGGATGCGAGCAAGGCAGCTGGTTTCTGCCGAAGAGTTCGGTACGCCGCGAGCTGTGTGGTTACGACCGTAAGCGTGGTAACGGCGGCGATGGTGAGCAGCGGGAGCGCGGGCGAAAAGCTCCACGCGCGGTCGAAGAGCTGCCACGAGATGACGAAACTCAAAACGATGCTGA
>DASUEL010000325.1:0-3913 GCA_036275095.1 Bdellovibrionales bacterium | reverse complement strand
CAGAGTTTGCGGAAGGTCGTTGGTGACCGTGTGGCCCTTGGTGGCCTCCAAGAGATAGACGGTGTCCCCGCGCAGCCGGAACGCGACGATTCGGCTTTTCAAGCCTTGGAATTGGGGCGCGTAAGGAAGCTGGATGAGCTGAGTCTGAAGCAGGAACTCTTTTTCGAGCGCGTCTTTTCGCAACGACAGGCGGGCCTTGTCGACGTTCAGCGCTTGCGGACTCGCCGAGGTTTGAATCGCGAACGATTGCTCAATTCGCGCGGGCGCCGCGACTTCAGGGCGTGGGTCGATACCCTGGCGTGAAGAATCGGTGTTCTGCGAGCAAGCTGCGCCAAAAACAACGAGACCGAGAACGGCCAGAACGGCCTTCAGGTTGGAAACCATGAAGAACTCCCTCCATATATATGTGTGATGGCAAAAGGGTTTAATTCAAATTCAGGAGCCTGGAAACTGTTTTTTGGAAGACTCGCGGGAAGGGAGGCCGCCTCCAATGGGCGCTTTGCGGCCTGTAAGGAAGGCCCAAATTCGTCACTTTTAATTTAGCCGTTGGGCGCTCATGGGCCCTTGTTTGTTCACGGGTGTGACAGGTGACCAAATCGTGTCGGACGAGACCCCTGTGAGGCCGAGTTCGCGGTTTTGGCGGATTGGGCCCCCCTATTGCTAATCAAACCGTTTGTAGAATTACGTTTTTGCTTTGGAGGCATTCATGAAACGATTCATGTGGGTAGCATTCGCGATGGCTTCGACCATGGTGGTTACGGCTTGCGGAAACAATAAGCGGCCAGCCATGCGCTCATCAGTAACAGGCGACATTCAGCAGAGCACGAAGGGCTTGAGCGTTCGCATCGAAAAGATCCCGAGCGGGCCTACGCAAACTGAAACTGATGCCTCAATCACCATTAAAGAAATCGTCGATCTGGATAAGCCGACCACCCCTCGCAAAACCGATGAATTCAGCATTGAATGCTCGCATAACGGCGCAAAAGTAGATTGCGACACCACCGCGCCTCTAAACCTCAAGAGCCTCAGCGTCGGAAAACACACCGTCGTCATCAAGGCCGTCGACAAAGCCGTGAATAAAAAGGCCGGCGAAGTACGAGCCGAATTCGAAGTCAAGGCGGCTCCAGCCCAAGCGAACACGCCTCCTGCCAGCGGAAACCCGAACGCCAACAACGGGGAACAAGGCAACGGCAATACCGGCACGCAGAATGACAGAAACGAAGAAATCGCCGGCGAGGTCACGGCTCCTCCGGCCGTAGCGCCCGCACCTGCCGCGCCGCCCGCAGCGACGCCCGAGACTCCGGCGACACCGCCCGCTCCGGCTGCTCCTCCGGCTGAGGTTGCGCAATTACCGCCAGTCGCGCCCGTGGAACCCGCTCCGGCTCCCGCACCGGCTCCGGCTCGACCGGCACCTGCCCCGGCTCCGGCTCGACCGGCGGCCACCGCACCGGGAGGCGGATCCACTCAAACCGCGGCTCCAGTGAAACCCGCGGCAACCCAAGCGACTGCCACGCAGCAGACGGAACAAGCGAAAGAAGAAGAAGAAAAACCAACTACAGGAATCGACCTGAATTGGGCGAAGCAGATTTCACACGTGTTCTTCTACACCAGCACGACCGGGATGACTGACAATGCAAAGCTCGTCGTGTCGTTCGGCGCAACTGCACTAACCTACACCGGCAAGGTCGAAGAGCCGAATCGCGACGAACGCAATGAACGAGGCGATCGGGTTTTCCACTCGGGCACGCTGAGAACCTCGAATAACAGCGCCGAGGTCAAATGCTCGGACAACGCGTGCAGCATCGTCGACATTACACTGTCTCGCTCCGACAAACCTGGAATCGTGAAGCTCACGCTGCACGCATTCGAGGGTGAAGTTTACGACTACAGCAAAGACGTCACGAGCTGGGTGAACTGGAAACCATTTACAGCAATGGGCAACCGATATGCGGGCTGGGCCAAAGTGCGAATTCAACAAACCTGGATTCACGGCTTACCCGGCAAGCACAACCCGTTCATTCTTAGCTTCGGCAATGCGGCTTCGAACCCCACGTACGTATACGCGCGCCTCGAGGCTGGCGACGAACTGAAAGCCGAGATTAAAGACCACGCCGGCACGAAGTTGCCGACCATCACTGAGGGCTCGGTCTCGATCTCCGAAATCAGCCGTACAAGCTTGAAACTGAATATGGATTTCAAAGGACAGAAGTCATTCTTGAAAATTAAGCCCAAGAATACCGCCCATCACAACTTCGGTTTCCCGGCCGCACTCGCGAAGCCGAAAGACTGATCGACTCCCACCTAGAAACAGATGTTCAACGAACAGGGCCGCTTCATGCGGCCCTTTTTGTTTCCACCGTAGCGTCCAAGCTCCGCCGATAACATTCCGTAAGCCCAACCTACGGCTTGGAACTCTCCGCCAAACAGGACGTTTGCCCTGTTTTCTCGCTGCATTTGGCACAATAGTACTATTAGTTCAATAGTACTATTAACCTACCGATAGAGAGTCTGGCAGGAGGGTTCATGGCACAGCAAATTGAACGTGACGAAGCACTCAGGCAAATCGCGGAGATCGCGAGTGTCATTAAATCGAGCAATACGTTGAGCTTTCCGGGCCGGAGCGTTCTTGCGCTCGGCATCGGGGTGCTATTCGTTCCGCTGATCGAGTATCCGACCCAGCGGCTCACTTTCGGCTACGACTTCGGCGATAATTATCTCATCGCACTCGCGATCATTCATGTCGTGTTCTATTTCTTCTACTTCAACGGGATTCGCTTCGCGATTCGGAAACTGTTCAATGAGGACCCTGCCGCCGAAAGCCATCCACTTCTGGCCCGCTCGCTCGCAATGGAGCGCCCGATCATCGTGGCGATCGCCGGAAGCATTCTCGTGCTCGTGCCGATCGGCCAAGGCCATCTAGCCTACCCGTTCGTTTTCATATTGCTGGGAATTCTGTTCAACCTGTACGGGCGCCTGTCTCGTCCCGTGATCTTCTACATTTCTTGGAGCTATATATTTTTGGGTTTCTTGTACGCGGCTCTCAGCGTTTATCAGAGCCATGAGATGTGGCTGCCGTTCAACACCTATATGGGGCTGACGTTGATCGTGATGGGCTATTCGGCTGTGAAAGGAAAGTCCGCTTCGTGAAAATGCTTGAGCTCGACAAAATCATTCATCAACCCGTGCGCACGAAAATCATGGCGTATCTCAGCAGCGCCAAAGAGTGCGATTACACGACGCTGCGAAACAGCCTCGAGCTTTCGGACGGCCACATGAGCACGCATATGAAAGAGCTCGTTGGCTGTGAATATGTCGAGATGGAAAAATCGTTCGTCGATAATAAGCCAAAGACCACGTACCGAATCACGAACAAAGGCCGGAAAGCCTTTGCGACATATGTGACTGTTCTAAAGGAAATCATTTCCACGACATAGAGATTCAGAATGAATCAAGGGGGAACCATGTCTCACATCATGAAACTCTTCTTCGCGGCCGCTACGGCCACCATGCTCTCAGCCTGCGCCTCGGAAGCCGAAAAAGAGGCACGCCGGCAAAATGCATTCGATTTAGCTGGCACCTACACGGCCACTATAAAGACCGGGTCGAGTCTCGACTTCGTCATGACTGTGACGAATGAAACAGGCCGACACGACGTTCTCGCGAGCCTCGAGCGCCCGAACGCTCTTACCAATCAGGAGTCTTCGCTTTTGGCGAAGCACGGGATCAACGCCGCGACCGTTAGCACTTTTTATGGGAGGACCCTCGTGCTCGGGCGCGGCAAGCAGAACGAGCTCGAAGGCGGCGAAAACATTTCGGATGATTTCGGTGAATCGAGCCGCTTGCGTGTCGGTAGCGATGTCTTGAAATACGATCAGACGCGGGACATTTTCTACAGCTTAGGCGGTACGATCCG
>DASUEL010000324.1:0-2321 GCA_036275095.1 Bdellovibrionales bacterium | reverse complement strand
AGGTGCCGGGAACTTCCAATGCATCATACGTTTTGATATGCAGTCTTCGACGTCTTTGTCTCCGAGCGACGAGCGCTGGACGCGGCTGAAATTCATGGCGCCCGCGCCGTTGATCTCGAAGTTCATGGTGACCTGGCCGATCATGTCGGCTTTGCGCTTCAGGCCCTCTTCGTAACATGCGCGAACCTGACTCAAGTAGCGCAGGATAGTCGCTTGAATGAGCGCGCGGTCGAGACCTCCCTCGATAACGGCGTCTTGCGAGAGCGGAACGGTCGATATGCTCTTGCCGCCGCCGCCGCCCAGATCGGTTTCGCCGTAGCCTCCGAGGCCGCCGCCGGCGCCTTTCGTGCCGACGCCTCCAAGGCCCGCGAGACCAGAGTTGCCGACGGTCGTACGGCGCAAGCCTTGACCGAGGCCGACGAGAAGCTCGCCGCCGCTGCCCTCTTTGCCGCCGGGGCCGGCGCCGGGGCTCGCATCAGGAACGTTGGTCGGAAGACCGCCCATCGCTTTCTTCAAATCTTTGCGGCCCATGAGCTTCAAGAATCCGAGATTTTGAGTGAGTGCCTTTTTTACCTGCGCCGTTTTGTCGAGAGCCTGGTTCTTTTGTTCGCGCGGCTGCTCGACCGGCTTGGGCTTTTCGATCGGCACCACGGTGCGATTTTCGACTTGAACGACGACCGGCACGACCTCCGGTTTGGTCTCCGTGACGGCCTCGACTTTGACGTTGCTGTTGAACAAGGCCGCAGCACCAAGGATCACGACCGCGAGAAGCGGAAGCGCGTTCCAAAGTTTCGAGTCTTCATCTTTGCGCGGAGTTTCGCCTGCCGTAATGAACTCGGCTTCGCCCTCGACGAGGCTCAGCGTGAACGCGCCCTTCGGCGTATTCAGGTTCCAAGCGGCCGGGCCTTTCGTAATCGTGCACTCCGGCCCGCCGATGACTTGAACGTTTCCATTTTCGCGCCGGACTTCGAACGCGAACTCGGGCGCCGCTTGCGGAACGCGGAGCCCTCCGCGGGCGCGACGGCGGGCGCGCTCCTCGCGCACGGATTTCGTCACGAAACCGTAGGTCTTATGATACTCGACCGTTTCATTGCGGTCGGCCGGCACCGTGCGGAGCCACTCTCCCTCTTGCGTACGGATCTGAATCATCGCGCCCCCTCGGCATTTTCGCTTGCCACCCGGTCTTTGAAGTCATCACGCAGCTTCAGCGCGCCGAAACCGCCGAGAGCGGTGTCGCCGGTCACGACGCTGAGGTCGGGACGGTAGATCTGGCCTTCGACGACCTGGCTGTCGAAGTTCACGTCTTTGCCTTGTTTGAATTTGGCTTTCGGGCCCTGAGCCTCCGGCGCCGCGAGGGCGGCCTGGGCTAAGGCGACGAGCGTGCACGCGAGCAGAAGTCTCATCCTGTCACTCCTTCTTCATGCGGCCTTCGAAATAGGCGGCCAGACGTGATTGCCCGCGCGACTGAAAGTGGTTTTTCAGCTCGGCGAGCGTGTTCGTGTCGAATGGATTTTGTTTGAGGCGCGCAAGCAGCGGCTGCCAGGTAAACGGCGCGGGGTCGAGCTTCTTGGTTTCAACCTTCGGCGGCTCGAACGTCCACGCGGCGTACTGCGACTCGATTTGCGGGCGCTGGGAGACTTCGACCTTCGCGAGCTGCGCGCCCGCCTGTTTCAGCCATTCTCCCGCTTGCGCGTCGAACGGCTTCGCGGTGTCTTCGATCTGCGCCTTCACTTGCTCGAGGAGCTCGCCTTCGACACCTTCCGGGATCGGGGTCGAGCGGATTTCTTCGGCGAGCGTGAGATACGCTTCGCCGATCGTCTTGAAAACGCCGTAGCGGCGCTCGGGCTGCACGCCCTTCAAATAGCACTCGGAGCCCTTTGCCAGGTTCTTGAGCGCCTCGATTCTCTGCTCGAAGCGTTTCTGGCTGTTCCGGCCGTGAAACGAAATCGACTTCTGTTTTTTGTGCAAGTCGGCCAGCTGCGCGAGATGTTTCTCGTGCCAGGGAGCGCCGAGCTCCACGCACGCGCCCTTGAGGAGCGCGGCCGTTTCAGGCGTCGCGCGGCCGGTGGTTTCCAGCTCGCTTGCGAGTTTCAGCTTGCGCGCGTTGCCCCAGGGAAGAGCCAGGTGCCGGTTGCTGAGCAATCCCGCGTCGCGCAATGAAAGATACAGAATCTCCCATTGCGGTTCGGTGGTTTTCGGATTTTTGGAGGCAAACTTCGTGGTGAGCTCGAGGAGCCGGTCGCGGTTTTTGTAGTCGCCGGCGATTTCGTAAAGCATGGCGACTTTCAGGTGGTCTTCGAACGCCGTCCTTGCATTTGAGA
>DASUEL010000323.1:0-10159 GCA_036275095.1 Bdellovibrionales bacterium | reverse complement strand
GAAGCGAAAGCTCGCCTTTTTTGGTCGCGAACACGAAGCCTTCAACGCCGACGAAATCGCCGATGTCGAGATGATCGTAGACGGTTTGCTCTTTCTGCGTGAGCTCTTCGGACTTCAGATAGATCTGCAGATCGCCGCTTTGATCGCGAATATTGAAGAATGCGGCCTTGCCCATGTCCCGTCTGGTGAGCATGCGGCCGGCGACCCGCACGCGCGTGTCTTCGAGTTTTTCTCCGGCTTGCAGATGGCCCCACTTCGCGCGCACGTCAGCCAGCGAATGCGTGCGCTGGTAGTCGTACGGGTAAGGGTTAACGCCGGCGTCGCGAAGACCTTTTAGCTTTCGGCGCTTTTCTTCGCGGAGCGGGTTTTCGCGCGGGCTTGCGGCCTGCTTTTCGGGAGCCGGCCCCTTGCCGGCTCCTGAGCTTGACGGCTTGGTCGTGGTGCTCAAAGCGTGCCCCGATAGATGTCCATCACGTCTTGCAGAACCTTGACGGCTTCAGCACGCGGGCGCTGGAACGCGTTGCGCCCCATGATCGCGCCGAACGAGCCGCCTTTGGCCATCTCGCGCGATTCGTTGAGGAGCTCTTCGGTGCCTTTGGTTTCGCCACCCGAGAAGATGACGATGCGGCGCCCGTTGAAGCAGGACTTCACGACGTGCTTCACGCGATCAGCAAGCGTGCCGATTTTGATTTGGTTGGTTTCAAATGCCTTCTTCACTTCGGGTATTTCGAGATGATCGCTCGGCGCTTTGACTTTGATGATGTGCGCGCCCAGCTGGGCCGCGACGTGCGCGCCGTAGGCGACGACGTCAATTGCGGTCTCACCGGCCTTCGAGATGCTCTCGCCGCGCGGATAGGACCAAATGATCGTGCAAAGGCCCTTGGCTTTCGCTTCGGCGCTGATCTCGCGGATCTCTTCGTACATTTGTTTGCGGGCGCTAGAGCCCGGGTAGATCGTGAAGCCGATGCCCGCGCAGCCGAGGCGAAGAGCGTCGTCGACGGTCGACGTCAGTGCCGAGATGGGAGCTCCGCCTTTCATGATCGTGTCGGAGTTGTTCACTTTCAAAATGAGCGGAATCTCGCCCGCGAAATCGCGCGCGCCTGCTTCGATGAAGCCGAGTGGCGCCGCGTAGGCATTGCAGCCCGACTCGACGCCGAGAGCGTAGTGATAGAGCGGATCGTACCCGTCAGGATTGACCGCGAAGCTGCGCGCGGGACCGTGTTCGAATCCTTGATCGACCGGCAAAATGACCATCTTGCCCGTGCCGGCCAAGCGGCCCGAGTTCATGATGCGCGCGAGGTTCGCGAGCGTTCCGGGATTGTCTGATCCGTACCACGATAAAATCTCTCTGACTCTGGGTGTCACTGAAACCTCCATCTTGTAAGTTCGCGGGTGTAAACCCTCGCCAAGCTAATGAAGGAATCAAGGGAAATCAAGTGCGGAAGGCGTACTAATTTATAGATATTCGGGATTTAGCGGGGCTGGGCGCTTCGGCGACTTCAGTCGGGAGCCTGCACACCAGTTTCGCCCGGGCAGAGGCGCTCGCGCCGGCTCTCGCGAATGCGGAACGTGCCGGCCCGGCCATCGCAGGGTACGTCGGAATCGGGCTATGCCGTCGAGATCTTAGGAGCGTGCCGGCCGGTTCTTGGCCGAGACTCAGAGAAGCCGAGCGCCTCGAGCGTATTCTGCAAAAGGTAGGCGCACACTTTTCTGTAGTCCCGCCCCCATTCGACGATTCGGGTGAATGGCCGCCGTTCCCAAAACTGGAGCTCCTTGGGCGCCCCACGCTGTGCACCCAGTACCAAACGCGCGATCAGCCCGGTAACGGATCGTATGAAGGCGTTAAAGGCGCGCCTGGATTCGGGCAGGATCACCATATGCAAATGATTTCCGCCGTTGGCATAGCGGTAGAGTTTCACGCCGAACCTACGGCCTTGCTTGGAGATCAGCGCCAGAATCTTTTGGTCGTGGCGAAAAAACGAACGCGGACCCTTTGCGTGATGGCTTCGCATGACCAGGTGAACGGGCTTCTTAATTGAAATGGGTCTCTTTTCTTTCGGGTGACTCGTGAGGTGGGCACCGCCAAAAATCCGGACGTTATTGCCTTCGAGGATCTTAAATCCCAATTGTTTGGTGGGAGTCACGCCCCCATGTTTCTACACCTTTGTAGCGATGTCAATATTCACACATGAGACATGGGCTGCAAACGCCGGTCGACTCGAATTTGACGCCCGAACGAACTCGTCAGCGCGGCCAAAAAGCTCATTCAGGAGCGATTCACGGAATACAAACGACATGTCGCGGACAATGGACCCAAGGCTCAGATCATAATTCTAGCCGAGACGAGCTGAGCCCAAATCCCGAGTCAGGAGCTGCTTCCGTACAAGTAGCAGAGGTGACAATCGCCGATTTCGACGCAAGCTAGAGCCGCATGAAAGAGTTCTTCAGCTTCGCTGGAACGATGGCGGCATAGATCCGCTCATTCGCATTTCCGAGGTATTGAAAATTCGGCTTCCGTATCGCCGGCAGGACCGGCATACTAGAGGCACCACATCATGGAAAAAGCAAAAAGCGCGAAACTACGGGAAACACTTCTGAACCTCCAAACCGCTTTGGAGGAGTTCGAGGAAATTCCCGACGACGGCATTTCCGAAATGGATGCCTTCCGAAAAAAAACGCGGGAGCTCTTGAATCGCCTGAATCGGCAAATGGAAGACCTCGATTTGTGATCCCGGATGAGCCCTTGATTTACTTCGCGTGAACGCCGCTCCAAAACTGCTCGAGTAACAAAAACATCCTCCGAAACTCCGCCTGGAACCGCCGGCGCGCGGCGGGCTTTAGGTGAAAGCAAAAGCCCGCGAGCTCGAGGTGATCGAGGTGCAGATGGCCGAGGATATCGCCCCAGCGCTGGCTCGAGATCGGAATCAAGCCGTCTGAGGGCTCGCTGAAATAACCTAGGCTCATCTCCATGACATGCATCGGAAGCGACGGGCCCGTCGGCGGCTTTTCGGCGAGGATCGAGGCATAACGGATGCCCGCTACATTCGGGTACCGCTCGTTGAAAGCCGACATCGAATCGGGCAAGAGATCTTTGAAATAGATCTTCCGCGCCTCGAGATCGTAGCCGAACGTTTTCAAGAATTGCTTCAGCGAGGGATGCACCTGCTCGGCCCGCACGCCGGCGGCGGCGCCCTGGTGAGGCGTGCCCACCGTGGTGAGCGTGAGAACACGCGATTGCATCTCAGGATCATGCACGAGCGCGCGCGCGACGACTCCTCCCGTCGAATGCGCGAGAATGTGAAAGTGTTGTTTGGAGTCTTTCCACGCGGGTGTGGCGCGCACGAACTCTTTCGCGCGCTCGACCATCTCGCTCATGCGCCCCGAGCCCATCGTCAAAACGGGAACCGTCGGCCAGGCGCGGGTCGCGACCTTGCCGTCGAGAGCTTTCGTCCAATGTCTGTAGCTTTCGCCGAAATTGAGCGGCCCCACGTGGAGAATGTCATCGCCGTAGGTATTGAGGCCGCGAAAGAGTAGGACCGAAGAGTTGGTGCTCATCGATCCTCAGAATAACTTATTGGATCCTATCCGCGCAACGCAGGCGTTTGAAAACCAGGGCCGGGCCGAAAGCCTCGAACTCGGTCTCGCCGTCATTGTTGCGGGTTTTCCACTTTGTAACTTGCTCGGGCGTAACCGGGAGCACGCCGTCGGCGGTCCACGCGACCACTTTCATGCCGGCTTTGAACTCATGCGGCTGAATCTTTCCGACTTGGTAAATGAGATTGCCGGCCGCGTCTTCGGCGACGCGGGCGTACTTGTGCTTGAGGCAAAAACGATGGGCACGGCGCTCGATGATGTCGCGCTCGGCCTCCTCGCGGTCAAGGTGGCGTCCCGGCTCGTCTTTTTCGACGCGCATATTACGCTGCTTGGCCGTGATCGCGATGAGAGCGGAGCCGTCGAGCGTGATGTCGTGCGAATCCTCGAAGTCCTCGGGCTGGTAACCGTGAGCGACGACCGTCATCAATAGAATCAGAGACTGTATAAGAAGAGCCTTCATAAATGGAGCCCTCCCTTTCTAACCTTATCCAATTACAAGCCTTGGGCCCGGCCGCCCCCCGTTTATGCGGTTTGAGCGCGAAATAAACGCGGGAGACGTCAATTGGTCACGGCGCTGACAACGGAACAGACACCCTCCAAAACCTTGAAATCACGGCGTTTGCTCGGTGCAAACAGATGCCGCCTGTGATAGAATCGGAACCTATGAAAAACGATGCCGTCATTCAAGCTGAACCCACGCCGAATCCCCGTACGATGAAGTTCATCGTCGACCGCAAGATCGCAACCGAGACGTTTGAGATGCGCAGCGCGCTCGAGGCGACTCGCTCCCCGCTGGCGACGAAGCTCTTCGGGTTTCCGTGGCTCGAGAGCGTTTTCGTCGGGCCGAATTTCGTGGCGATCACGAAGCAAGACTGGGTCGACTGGGACGTGCTGGCGCAGCCGCTGCAAGGCCTGATCAAAGAGCACATCGACGAAGGCCTTCCCGTTTTGAATCCCGCTGAAGACAAAGCGGAGAGCGCGGGACCCGGCGAGAGCGACTCGCCCGTCGTACGGCGTATTCGCGAAGTCATCGACACTGAGATTCGCCCGGCTGTCGCGATGGACGGCGGCGACATCGTGTTCGAAAAATATCAAGACGGCCGCGTGCATCTCATCATGCGCGGCGCCTGCTCGGGCTGCCCGAGCTCGGCCTATACCTTGAAAGTCGGAATCGAAACGCGCCTGAAAGAAGCCGTTCCCGAGATCGTCGAAGTCGTCGCGGTTCAGTGACCGCGGCGATTTGAAGCCGGAGCCCGAACTCAATTTGACTCGCGCCCCGGTCTGACTTTCAATGAGCTCATGGCCGTCACCACGACCTGGAAGTTTCGCCAGAAATATTTGAACACCTACTCCGTCGATGATTTCGAAAACGACTGGGAGTACTTCGTCTATTTGCATGTGAACCCGGCGGTGCACTGGCTTCACCTGGCAGGCACGATCGTGGGGCTCTCGCTGTTTCCTTGGGCGATGTACCGGCTGTTCTGGCATTGGGAACTGCTTCCCACCGTCATCTACACGTTTTTCTATTACGGAGTGGGGTTCATTAGTCACTGGACCGGCGACGGGCAAGTCTCGAAGACGTGGAAACAGCTCGGTCAGACGTACGTGTATGCCGTACGCATGAACATTCGGCTCGTGAAAGGGCAATTCAGAAAAGACATCGCCGGGATGTTTCTAAAGTATCCGCAGACCCGGTGGGTCTACTTCAAGGAGTACGCGCCTCCCGCTGAGGTTTCTGAGTTTAGTGATTCTGGACCTACGTCCAGGGCCCGCGCCTCGAAAAAATCTCGCAATTCAGACAATCTTTTTACATCATGAGTTTGTGCCGGGCTTCCGGCCTCAAGACACACTTTATTGCGAAAGGGATTTCGAATGAAGCAGCTCCTAGCGCTCGTGACAGCGTTGCTGGCCGGCTCAACCGCCTTGGCCGCCAAGCAAGCGAAAAACACCTACACCACTCCGGACGTTCCGTTCGAGGAGCTTTATGTTCCCGACTTCGCCGCCATCGGGAAGGAGCTGGCGAAGAACAAGCAAAAACGCATGCCCGCCGAGGCGCTCGAGATTCCGGCTGGCTCGTCGATGGATCAGTTCCGCAAAGATTTTCTGGCGATCGGCGACAGCCGCCACAAGCTGCACGATTTTCTCGTGAAGTACGACAATCCCGATTTCTACAATGATCCGAAAGTATCCGCCGACGCGAAGTACTTTGCGGCACAAGCGGCGCTGATTCGCCCGCTCCGCTCGGTCATCTACCGTCTCCGGCACCTATTCGAGAACACCGGCGGGAAAATCACTCACAGCATGAGCGTCACCACGGTGAGAAATCTGGCGGCTTTCGTGTCCGTTTACCTTCCGAGCTCGCAGTGGAAGGCCGGTTTCGACTACGTAACGGCTCCGTTTGAAAACGGCGTCGACGAATACACTACACTCAATCACAACGGCCAAAAGCTGACTTACAAGACGTACACCAATTATCAGTTCAAGACGGTCGCCGAAGTTCAGAAGTTCGTGTTCTTCGAGCTCAACCCGCGCGTGAAAGCCGCGATCCGCCGTATTGCCGACGTCATGGACAAAGCCGGCGACCCCAAGTCTCCGTTCGTATGGGACAACGCCCTTCTCTACCCGTCAGCCACCTTTAAATATAAGGATGGCGCGAACGGCGGCCTGCTCGACAATCCCGAGCGCTTCCACGTGCACGGCAAGGCCGAGGTGGGCTTGGTACTTTCGGCACTCTATGCCTCGGTTCACCGCGGCGCCATGTTCTGCGCGTACAAGCAAGAAGACCTCTTCGCCATCGTCAAAAAGATGGGAACCTTGCAAGGTATCGATGCCTGGTTCAATGGCGCTGACGGCGAGCTCGGCGTGAGCAAATGGGACCGTGTGGCCATCATCAAAGAGGGCAACAACGTGAAGTTCCCCGAGTTCCTCGTGCTTTGGGACGGCAAATACGATCAGGGCCGTAACAGCCGCCAGCATAAGATCGCGGCGGACGACGTCTTCGGAAAAAAAGCGGCCGGCAACCCGGGCTGGGGCAAGTTCCTGATGAATGAAGCGCTCGGCGCGCTTCGGGGCGCTGTCGCGGCCCACGTCAACGTTTGGGCTGTCGTTCGCGAAGCGCAGACCGGAAACGTTCGCGATAACGTGAGCACGATCATCAATCCGCTGGTCCTTCAGGCCGGCACCGTTCACACCGACATGCAGATGAAGGCGCTGAGCGAAATGCTCAAGGGCCCGTATCAGGCGTTCAGCACGATCACCGGCGAGCGCGTCACCATCAACGTGCCCGAAATGTTCACCAGTCCCTCCGAGGACCTCAAGCTTCTCATGCCGACGGCGCAGAAGAGCGTGGCTCAGCATCCCGACGTGATCTCCGAAGGCAAGCCGCTCAAGTGGCGGAACTACTACGCGGGTCAAGCAGGCACCTGGAACATGGTCGAGTGGAGCAAGTACGTTCAGCCCGAGCAGGGCAATATGGCCGATGCGCTTCGAATCTTGCGCCAGGCTTGGGGCGGCGACATGGTCGCGGGTCCCATGGCCTTCGCAATCAAGTAACGGCGCAATGCGGGCCATCCGCGCCCGTTGAACCCGGCTGTGAGACAAACGGCGCTTCCGAAAGGAGCGCCGTTTTTTATTTTCTCGCCTTAGAATCGGAAGGCAGGACGGCCCGCAGGTAAGCCGCGACGTCGGAGGGCGCGCCGTTCAGCACGACAGGAATTCGATCGAAGAATGACGGCGGCGGTGCCTGCTCGCTCCGCCGCAACAGCTTCGGAGCCGGATACGTCGGAAGCTCCCCGCCGGTCTCGCTCGTCGAGAGCTCGCCCTCATTTGCCCCTGGATAATGGGAGACGAAATATTCGCGGTCCGTGTCGAAGGGGTTCTCTTTGTAGCCGAGCTGAAAGCCCGCGATGGATTTGAAGGATTTGTCTGCATACCAGACGATCAAATCGAAATGCTCGTTGTCGGTGAAGTACCGGCGCGGCGGCTCTTTGGGGTCTTGGAGAATCTCGTATTCCTGAAACTTCATGAGGTCCCTCCGGCATCCGTTACGGCGTCTTCGTGCGCGCGCTCGCCGATCAGCCCGCGGAGCAGCCACAAATCGCCGGCCAGCATGACGAAGAATCCAGCCGCGAACAACACGCCAAGCAGTTTGAGCGGCACGAGCCCCGAGCCGAAAAACGCGCAGCTCCCCAGTATCATGAGAATCGCCATCTGCACGCTGCCGCCCGCGCGCTCCTCGATGCCTTGTTCGAGCTCGCGGCTAGCGAACATATACTGAATGGCGTTGTCGCCCGCGATGCCGACGTAGACGGAGGCGAACATCGAGGTGAATAGATTGATCGGAACTTGAAACACGGCCATCACGGCGGCCATGACGAGCGGGGCCCAGACCGCCGAGAGCACGAGCGGCCAGACGTCTTTATAGCCGCGCGCGTATGCCAGCGCGAAGATCACGGTCAGCACGGAGAGAATCGAGAGCAGAAAGCTTTCGAAAAGCGTGCGGCTCACCGTGCGCGCGAAGTCGGTATACGCGACCTGCTCGCCCGCGACATAGCAGTCGGCGCTCGCGCAAAGCGACTCGGCCGCGTCGACCGTTGGCCCGATGTCTTTCAGATCGACGCTTTTGACGAAAACGTTCGCGCGGGCCGAGCCGTCGCCGCCGAAGTAAGCCTTGTGAATGCCCGTCGCCTCGAATGCGCGACCGAGCATCTCGGAGACGAGCGGCGCGTAGCCGCTCGCGAAAAACTCCTTGGCCTGAAAGGGGCCGCTCACGGAAGCGACATTAGGAAGCGCTTCGATTTTGGCGAGCGCCTGATCGATGCTCTTTCGCTTGGAATCATCACGGAACACGATGTGAAAGAGGCCTTCCCAGCCCCGCGATTCCGACACGTAGGCCATCGAGCGCGCGTGAAGCGAACTTTCCGGAAAGTTACGGCGCGGAGAGTCCTGAAAATTCAAGAAGAACACGGCCACAAGCCCCGCTACCGGGAGCCAGCGGGCCGCGCGCAGCGTGCGGGCGGAGATCGTGTATCGCTCGAGCCCGGAAATTGCGCGCGTGCCGAGCGCCCGCTCGGGCCTGACCCAAGTCCGTCCTTTCATGAAGAGCAGAGCGAATGATGGCAAAAAGAAAAACACGACCAGCCACTCGACGAGCGCGGCCCAGGCGGCCCAGAGGCCCAAACGCCCGATGACCTGAAGATCCGACGTCAGCAGCGCCGCAAAGCCGGTCATCGTCGTGAGCGACGTGAAAAAGCTTCCGGCAATGATGTCGCGAAAGCTCGGCAGAAGGCTCCCCGGCTTTCGGCTTTGGTAGTGGGTAACGAATAGAAAATCCTCGGTGCACGCGATGCACATCAGTAAAAACAGGTTGTTCGAGACGGAATCAATCGAGTGCCCGACGACGGCCATACCGGCCAGTGTCGCGACCCAGGTCATGATGAACGTCAATGCAAGCAACAGGCCCGAGCGCCATGTGCCGTAGAACGCGCGAAAGCCGAGTATGAGTACGACGATGATCACGAGATTGAGCAAGGAGTCCTTGCGCAAAATTTCTTTGATGTGCCACTGCGGAGCCGCCTTTCCGCTCACGAAAACGTTGGCGATCGCGCCGAGCTCGCGCACCGCGCTCTCGTAGACCGCCCCGATCGGTTTCGGGTCGAACTTGCCGTAAGGCCCCGGCGTTTCAGTGTCACGAAACGTGAACTCGACGGCGAGATCGCGGCCCGACTCGTTCGTGAGGAGATTCGACCAGGGCGTCGCGTGCAACGAGGCGAACGTCACCGGCCTCTCGCGCGCGCCGGCGCCTTCAGGACCGGCCAGCTCGTCGCACGGCGGGCTGAAGATGCGCGGGAAACTCACCCGGCCCAGCTCGTCGAACACGGGGTAACGCAGATTGAACGCCGAAAACGAGCTCTCGATTTCAGAGTCCTCGCGCCAGCGCGCCATTGTCCAGCCCCGAATTTTGCAGACATCTTCGAGGGTGAAGCTCTCCGCATTGCGGGGCGCGAAAATGTAGACCGCAGAGTTACCCTCTTTATAGTTTTCGCGCATCTCACTCAGCGCGCGCGCCGATTTGAACTCGGACTTCATCGTGTCGTACATGCGAAGCTCGAACTTGAGCTTCGGCAATTGCGTCAGGCACGCCGCCATGAAGACGGTGAAAAGCGCCACCGTCAGGCGCGGGCGCTGAACGGCCCCGTCGAACGACGTTTCTAAGAACCCTATGAACCAATTAAGCGCGCGCCTTACTACAGTCACAGGAACTTCTGGAGGGTTTCAGGGTCTTTGGCCGCCATGATTTGCGAAAGCCCCTTGAGCGCTTCGATGTACTCGTTGCCGCCGCCGCAGCGGTGATCCCAGCCGACGCCGACTTTCATGATACTGCGCCCGTCATCGCTCTTTTTTACCGTGGTCATGCAAAACGTGAATGCGGTAGGACCGAAGGCCACAGGGCGAAAATCGAATTCCGGGTCTTGATGGTTGAGGAGCGAGCTGACGCTGATGCCGCCGCCGCCCTTTTTGACGTAGAAACGCGGAAAATTGTAGATGATGAAATGCAGGAGCCGCA
>DASUEL010000322.1:0-6556 GCA_036275095.1 Bdellovibrionales bacterium | reverse complement strand
GAGCATGGGCACTTCCGTCGTCGCCCGTCGAATAGCGGGCGACCCGTTCAACGGCGTTCGCATAGGCTTCAGCCAACATGATAGAGAGCACGCGTTCGCGCTCGCCCGCGGACGACTCGCCTGCGGGCCACGGATACGTTGCGTGAGCGATGCCATGGGCCGATTCGTGCAGAAGATAGTTCGGCCGGATGTTCGGAAGCTCTGAAACGGCGGCGTTTCCCAGCCCCTTGGCGCTCATCTTGCGAAACACGCCGGCGTTCTTCAGAAACGGGATTTTGCGGGCGTTCAGTATTTCGGGAAGCGCGGCCAGTGAGCACACGTTGTAATCGCAAAAATCATCGGCCGTGTACTCGAAGCCGAGCGCGACGGCCTTATCGCGGATGTTACGATAGACCCGGTTTTCGGCGTAAAGATACCCGTCGCCGAAGACATCATTCAGGGGCGTCTCCCCCGCCTTGCTCTCATGTGCTTTGATCAACTCGTCGACGGTCATGGATTCATTATCCCCCCGCCCCTGCGGCCCTCAAAAACTAAATTTCGGGCTCGGCCTATTGGCCAGGCGGCCGCTGAAGGCGCGCCCGGCGCGCCGTCTCCAGAAGCGAGAAGTCAAACTGCAGAGACGAGCGAAACACGACGAACCCTTCGTTCTTCATTTGCCGGCTCGGCGGATAACTCATCGGACGGCGCGATTCGAGCTCGAGCATCCGACAACCCGCCTCTTCGACCAGGATCTGGCCGGCGGCGGTGTCCCAGAACATGGTGGGCCCGAAACGAACGTAGAGATCGGCGGCGCCTTCGGCGAGCAAACCGAATTTCAGGGCCGAGCCCATGGCCACGCGTTTGCCGATTCCGAAGGCTCGCAGTAGCTCCAAGTCGCCCTCTTTCAAGTGCGATGAGCTCGTGAGCGCGGTCAATTCGCCGGCGCCCGCGCGTTCATTTCGGATCGCGGCTCCGTTCTTGAATGCGCCCTCGCCGCGCGAGGCCCAATAGATGTCGCCCGTGAGCGGGCGCCCGATACAGCCGAACACGGCCCGCTCGTTTTCGATGATTGCGACGTTGATCGAGAAGTCACCGCTCCGGCTGACGAACCCTTTCGTGCCGTCAAGCGGGTCCACGCACCAGTATCGAGACGCGTTCTTCGTGTCATGCGCGTCGGACTCTTCTGAAACGACGGGAATGCGCTCGAGCTTCGCGAGCTCCCCGACCAGGAACTCGTGCGAAAGCATGTCGGCCGCGGTTACGGGGCTGCCGTCGGCTTTCGCGGTATGCAGCTGCTCCGGCGCTTCGTAAGCGGTCTTCACGATCGCGCAGGCTTCTTTCATGATTTCGATTATGTTTTCAAGCAACGCCATAGACGTGACCGGCGCCTCAGGCGCGCCGGAATCCCCAGCGCTTTGATATGTACCGGTCGGCGAACGCGAAGATCAGGCGATCGGCCAACAAGCCGATCGCGACGATCACGCCCATGACGCCGACAACTTGGGCCATGTCGTTGAGCTCGCGGCCGACGTTGAGAAGGTGGCCGAGCCCGACCGTGACGAAAAGCAACTCACCAGCCATCAGCGAACGCCACGCGAAGGACCAACCTTGCCGCAGGCCTTCGACTATGGCCGGAAATGCGGCCGGCAGCATGACTCTTAGATAAAGATTGAGCCCGCGCGCGCCGAGGGTTTTTGAAGCCTGGATCCAGATGACCGGCACCTGTTTCATCGCGGTCATGACACCGGTCGTGATTGAAAGCACCGAACCCATCACGATGACGAAAATGATCGCGGTGTCCGTCAGTCCGAACCACAGCAGGGCGAGCGGCAGCCAGCAAACACTCGGAAGCGTTTGCAGTCCCAAAAACAGAGAGCCCGCGGTTTCTTCTAGTGATTTCGAAGCGGCGAGCGCCGCCCCCATAATCGCGCCGAAAACCACCGAGACGCCGTAGCCGATCAAGAGGCGTTTCAGGCTCGAGAGTATGCCGGGACCGAAATGGCCTTCCGTGAAGCCTTGATAAACGGCGCCGAACACCGCCGACGGCGACGGCACGACGTAGTCCGGCCAGATCTCGAGCATCACGATGAGCTGCCAAATCGACAGCAAGGAGGCGTAAAATAGCGTGCGTTTCAATATCAACATGAGCTCAATTCGAGTCCGGCTTAGGCCGGACTTCTTCTTTCAAATCATGAAGGACTTCGCGTGTGACCTCAACGACCCTGGAGTCTTCAATCGCGCGCGGCATGGGCAGGTCGACCGTGTATTCCTTCTTCACGCGGCCCGGCCTGGCCGTCAGAAGCAAGATCCGGTGGCCAAGGCAGGCGGCTTCGCGCACATTGTGAGTGACCAGCACGATTGTCTTCTTGGTTTTCTTCCAAATATCCTGGACCTCGCCGTGAAGAATGTCGCGCGTTTGCGCGTCGAGGGCCGCGAAGGGTTCGTCCATCAGCAAAATTTCAGGGTCAAGCACCAGGCCCCGCGCGAGCGCCGCCCTTTGCTTCATACCACCCGAAAGCTGATGAGGATAAGCGCCCGCGAACTCTTTCAGGTGCACCATTTCGAGGACGGTGATGGCGCGGTCGCGCCGCTCGCCCGCAGAGACGCCTTTTATGCGAAGGCCGAATTCCACGTTTTCGGCGATCGTGAGCCAAGGAAACAGTGCCGCCTCTTGAAAGATTACGACGCGATCGGCGCCGGGGCCCGTGACCGTGCGCCCTTTCAGCTTCACGGTACCCAGAGTCGGCGTATCGAGCCCCGCCATCATGTTGAGCAAAGTCGATTTTCCGCAACCCGAGGGCCCGAGTATGCACAAGATCTCGCCGGAGCGAACGCTGAAGCTGACGTTTTGGAGCGTCGTGAGCGGACCATTCGGGCCTTCGTGCACCCGGTGCACGCCATTGAGTTCCATAACCACGCCTGCTGACGAAAAGCCCGCCTCGGGTTTCGCCTCATCGGTTTTGAGCAATCGAGCTAAGTTCAATTTCGCCTCATGGATGTTTCTTTAATGTTAGCAGGACAGCGTCACCGCGCGAAGGCGTTCGCCATATTACGCCCGCTTTTGGACCTCGATGCAGGTCCAGTCACTCAACCGGCCCGGCGACCGCTACAGGCTTTAAGCCTTGCTGCTTCAGGACGCGATTGAGAATCGTCGTGTCAATGAGGCCGGTTAGGCTCGGTTTCTCCCGGCCGATGAAGC
Source organism: Bdellovibrionales bacterium (assembly GCA_036275095.1). GTDB lineage: Bacteria > Bdellovibrionota > Bdellovibrionia > Bdellovibrionales > DASUEL01 > DASUEL01. Next base: position 3,378 of record DASUEL010000322.1, on the reverse strand, counting down.
CGAGCTCGTATGCCGACATCCCCATTTTCAATACGGATGATTCCAGGGGATCGTATGTGATTTCGAGCTTCGACATTGCTTCTTGAATGACATCCGCTGGAAGGGGTTTTCCCGAAAGCTTCGCAATTTCGGCGTTCAGCATCGCGACCGATTCACCGCGTTTTTCGTTGATCCAATGCGTGACACGCACGTGCTCACCCAGCCAGCGCTCGACAATTGCTGGGTGAGCTTTGAGAAAATCCTTGCGCACGACCACCAGCGCCGATGCGAATTTCTTCTCGCTCCAGAGGTCGCGTTCGTCGAGATACTCTTTGCCTTGCCCCTCTTTGATCAAGCGGGTCGCCCACGGCTCGATGGCCCATGCGGCGTCGATGTCCTTCTTTTTGAAAAGCGTCAGTTGGTCCGCGTTCTTGATCGGGAGAATCTGCACCGTGCCGCCGCGATCCGAAGTCTTCAGCCCATTGGACTTCAGCCATATTCGCGCCGCCACGTCTTGGGTGTTACCCAATTGAGGTGTGGCGATTTTTTTGCCTTCAAAACCTTTCGAGTCCTTTATGCCGAGCTCTTCACGCACGACAAAGCGAGCGCCACCGCTTGCGGCACCCGCGATGACGAGAGCCGCCCTGCCCTTCGACTTTACGTACGCATTGATCGCTGGATTCGGGCCGACATAGGCGAGATCGAGACGATTCGAAAATATGGCTTCAACCACCGATGGGCCGGCGTTAAATACGGCCGTTTCGATCTTCACCTCGGGACCGAGAGCCTTCTGAAACAATCCCTGCTTCAACCCGATGATGGCCTGAGCATGCGTAATGTTCGCGAAATAGCCGACTCGAATCGTGCCGGCCTCACCAGAAGCCGCAATCGCCGGCTCAAAAAGAACGAAGATGGCCAATATGAAAAACAATCTCATGAGTCATACCCCGATAGAGGTGGAGACTCTGATTCTAAGTGGGTGCGTTCGATACCTGCAAGGGCTATGACCGCAGCGGTCAGTAAATCAGTCCGGACCCTAAAGGCTTCCGTCGCCCGGGCCGCCGCTATCGCCGCCGCGGCGTTGCACGGGCAGTGCGCGGCTCGCGCCCGGATCCATGCGGCAGCTCACGCGGCACTGGATCTGCTGGTTCTGATTGCAGTGATTGCGCCACTCGTTGACTTTATCGAGGCCTTGGTTCAGCCGCTCGTTCGGATTGTCAGGCTTTCCGTCCTCATCGAGGTCGACCGGCGCCTGCGGGAGCGACGTGAAAAGCGCCGAAACGTTTTGTTTCCACTTGTTATCGGTGCGGCGGGTCCCGAACGACCAGAGGCACGCCGTCTCCTCGCAGAAGCCCGGCGCGTTTTTGTTCGACTTGTTTCCGGCGAGCCGCGAGAAAAAGTCGCGCAACGCCAGCTTGTCGTCGTCTTCGTACGGGTTGCGGCATTCTTCCTCCGCCTCTTGCTGCACGAGCTTGCCCGTGCGGCAGGCCAGAAGCTTGTCGACGTATTGATGTTTGTCGTCGCCTTTGAATTTGCTGAAGCCGAATTTGATGCCTCTCCAAATTTGGTTCGCGATGCCCGCGCCGGGAACGGTCCGGCGCGCGATGAACCAGCCGAGGCCGGCCCAGTTGCGCCAGCCGAAACCGGATTTCTTGAATTTGAGGGCTTGCTCGGTGCCGCCTTTGCCGATCTTGATTGCGGTGATGAGCCCCGCGCCCGGCGCGAAGAGCCCCGCGACGCCGAGGCCCGCGTCGAGCGCGAACATCAGCTTGTCCAATTTTTTCGAGCCGCCCGGGCACGCGCGAAGCATTGTCTGGAGCTCCTGATCGAGCTGACCGACGTGCGCGTCCATTTCATTTTCGAGCGCGAGCGCGCCCTGATAATCGCAGTCCTCGCGCTCTTGAGCGGCGCATTCGTTGAACGCGTGATAATCGAAGCCTGCCATCTTTTGCGTGGTGCTCACGATACGCAGGCGAAGCTCCTCGACCGTTTTCAGTGAGCTCTCGCAGGCCGGCGCGAGATTTTCTCTTTCGGACTTTTCGACGAGGTCGTCATACGCGTTGTTGAGGGCGACACGATCTTTATCTTCGAGCATTTTGCACTCGGCCTTGGCGCGGCTGAACATGCGCTCATCGATCAGGTTTCGTTGTTCGGCGGCGGTCGACTGGCTCGTGATGAGTGTCAGCGTCAAGAAGGCGAAAAGTGCGCGCATGGTGGCTCCCTGTAAACTTATGAGTGTTTGCAAATGCAAGTTTGGGAGCAGGCGGGCTGCAACTGGGCGCGACTCAGATCGCGATGAACGGGGCCCGCCCGAGATCGCTTTTCAGCTGTCTAACAAATCGCCGATTTTCAGGAATTGCGAATTCGCCGCGATTCCGGCGGGTTGCGCGCGGCAGCGGCGGCTCAAGAGCCGCCGGGATACAGCTTGCCCGGGTCCTTCTCGCCCGGCGCGGCCTGCGCTTTTGCCGCGGGAGCGCTTTGATAGGACTCCTCTTTCGATGGAAAGCTCTGGTCTTTCACCGATTCGACGTAGTCGCCGAGGGCCTCACGAATGAGCTCGTAGCCGTCGAGAAAACGCCGCACGAACTTCGGCTTCATGTCTTTAAAAAGCCCGAGCAGGTCGTGGAGCACGAGCACCTGCCCGTCGGTTTGAGAGCCCGCGCCGATACCGATGGTCGGGATCGAAAGCGCCTGCGTGATTTCGACGGCGAGCTCATCGGGGATGCACTCGAGAACGATCGAAAAGCAGCCTGCGTTTTCGAGCCGCTTGGCCTGATCGAGCAGCCACTCGCGGCTCTTTTCGTCGCGGCCTTGCACGCGGTACCCGCCCAGCTGAAACACCGACTGCGGCGTAAGCCCGATATGCCCCATCACCGGCACGCCCGAGTCGACGACGTGGCGGATGAGCTCCTCGTTGCCGTCGGCGCCCTCGAGTTTCACGGCTTGAGCGCCGGCCTGCATGATGGCGAGAATGGCGTTCATGTTCTCGGTCAGCGACTTGCGATAAGATAAAAACGGCATGTCGCCGACGATGAACTTGTTCTTCGCCCCGCGCGCGACGGCCGCCGTGTGCAGCGCCATCATCTCGACGGTCGCGGGCAGAGTGGTCGGGTGGCCGTGCATGACCATCGCGGCGCTGTCGCCCACGAGGATGCAGTCGATGTCGGTTTCGCTGATGATCTTGGCGGACCAATAATCATAGCTCGTCACGACCGTGATTTTTTCGCCTGCCTGCTTTTTCTTTTTGAAGTCGAGAATGTTCAAGCGATTCGCCTCCGGCACGAAGCCCTTCCGCCCGTTATCCTGCAAAAGGCGCGGCCGTTCAACGACATTGTGCCGGCCGCGCCTCACGGGCCGGGCTGGATTCCCTTGAGTTTCAGAAAGGCTTTATACAGGTCT
>DASUEL010000321.1:0-2523 GCA_036275095.1 Bdellovibrionales bacterium | reverse complement strand
GCCGCGGGCGGCGAACTGTTGAGACTTCTCGGGAATCATGAAGTCATGAACGCGCAGGGCGACGTGCGCTATGTGCACTCGAAAGGTTTTGACGATTTCGGCGGGTATAAGGGCCGTCTCAAGGCGTTCGCGCCCGGTGGTCCCTATGCGCGCATGCTTGCGGAGCAACCCGTCGCGGCCCGCCGCGGAGGCGTGGTGTTCGTGCATGGCGGTCTTTTGCCCCGGTACGCGAAAAACGGCCTCAAGACACTCAACGAAAGCGCGCGGCTTTGGTTGTTGCGCCAAAAGAGCGGCATTCCGTTCGCGCTCACGGACTCCGAAGGGCCGTTGTGGAGCCGGCACTTTTCGGATGCGCAGGCGAGCGCGCAATGCAGTGATGCCGAAAAATCACTGAGCGCACTTCAGGCATCGGCCATGGTCGTCGCTCATACGCCTCAGCGCGACGGCATCAATGCGATTTGCGGCGGAAGAGTCTGGCGCGTCGACGTCGGAATGTCGAAAGCCTACGGCGGTTCCGTTCAGGCGCTAGAAATCAAGGGCGGTCAGTTCCGGGTTCTCAAGCCGGCCGAGTGATCGCCCCATGTGGCCCCGGTCCGTCGCGGCGCGGTCGCGCAAACCACGTTGAAGTTGCCAAACCGCCCGGGCTTTGGTTCTTTCATAGGCTCTGAGAGGAGCCCAATCTAATGAAACTCATCACACTTTTGATCGCCTCATTCTTCATCGGCGGCTGTTCGACTTCGGCGAAGAAGCCGGCCGTCGGCGCCCCGGCGCCGCTGTTTGAAACCAAGACTCATGAAGGCTCGTCTTTCAATTTGCAGGATCGCAAAGGCAAATGGACGATTCTTTACTTTTACCCGAAAGCCGAAACGCCCGGCTGCACGAAACAAGCCTGCGCGTTTCGCGACTCGATCAAACAGGTTCGCGCGCTGAATGCCGATGTCTTCGGCGTGAGCGCCGACTCGGTCGAGGCGGTCGCGAAGTTTCACAAAAAAGAAAACTTGAACTTTACGCTGCTCTCCGACCCTGAGCTCAAAGTCATCGAGGCGTACGGCGCCAAGGGCACGGTGCTGCCGCTTGCCAAGCGCTGGACATACGTGATCGACCCGCAGCTCGTCATCCGCCACGTCGACGAAGATGTCGATCCCACGCTCGATGCCGAGCGAACGGCAAACGTGATCAAAGGTCTGCAAGCGAAAGCGCCCTGAGGCGCTTCGTCAGAAGCCGTTCGCGGTTTTCAGCAGAAGCCCCGTCAGGCTGACCGGGTTCGTTTCTGTTAGCACGGGTGGATTCAGATTTTGTCCCGATTTCGTCTGGGACCAGCTTTGCACGACCGCGCGGTCGGGCGCGCCGAGCGTCTTGTTGACCAGGCTTACCAGCTCGAGCAAATCGCCGGCGAACGCGCTCGCGTTGTCGCCGTCGTGGCCCCAGTACAGAACGCCCATTGGAATGCCGAGCTCGCGCGCTTTGGCCTGAATCTTTTTGAGGTCGGCCGCGATTTGCGCCTGGCCGATTCCTTTGTTGCGCGCGGCCCAAAAGTCGAAATCGACATGTACGTGCGAAGGCTTCGTGCCGCGCTCGTACAGCAGCTGAAGAAACCAATTGAGCTCGTCGGCGCTGAAAGACGGGTAGGCCTCAATCAGCCCGATCTCGAAGCCCTCATGGCCCAGCGCCCGGGCGTTTTCAGACGTTCGCCGCATGAATCGCGCCGTCGAATCGGCGATCGCCTCGGCCTTCAATCCGCCGCACATGTGATAGCCCGCCGTGAAAGGCTCGTCGAGTGAGAGGTACCGCACACGGCTTCCCACGCCCGCCACGCGCTGAAGGAGCGCGCGCATGCTTTGCTCGTTGCCTTCAGCTTCGCAATCGCCGGGCTTGACCGCGCCGAACTCGATGGCCAAGGCGATGTTCCATTCGCGGAGCCGCTCGAAAGCGCCGCTCGCCACGAGCGCGCTGAACGTGTTCGGGCCGCACGTCGGGCACTGTTCGGCCTCCCAAAACATCTGCCCGTACAGCTGCAAGGCCGAAACCCGCGCGCGAGCGGCGGGCCAGAGCTGCGGCTCCGTGAAGAGGCTGCGCAAGTCCGCGGTCGCGACGTTCGGGGCGAGCCAGAGCGGGCCCGCGAACGGCGGTGCAGAGGGTTTCGGCTTCGGGATTCCCATGGCGGCAACAGTGAGCGGAAAGGCGAGTGCCAGCGTGAGCAAGATTCGATTCACTTGAGGTTCCTCCGTCCTGCTTAACAGGGTACGCAGGCCGCGCGAGCCGAAGATAGGCGGCGCCGGACCATCATCTCGTGAACGGCGCTCTGGCAGCGGATTTCAGGTCTTTGTGTGTGGGAAATTCCTGCCGGTTTCGCTCGGCCAGCGCCGCTCGTGTTGGGCGTCATTAGCAACATTGATCGGCGGGCTTCGGCTCATAAGCAACTCTAATTCGAGCGCTCGCCGTCAGCGCCAATACGGGAGCCTTCAACAATTTTGAATTTCACGGCCGGTGTCCGCGGCTGGTACGGTCTCCTTCGGGTAAAAA
>DASUEL010000320.1:0-4376 GCA_036275095.1 Bdellovibrionales bacterium | reverse complement strand
GTGAAAGTTTTCCGCCGATCGCTGACGAGCGCCTTTGGCATACCGGGATCGGTCGCATCCGGGTATTCTGAGCAAAGAAACTTCTGAAACGCCACATTCACGATGTGAAAGTTGAACGGGCTCTTGTTGCGCAGGATGAATCCACGTGTGGTTAGGATACCGGCGGCGTTCGCAGCCGCCGTTGCATCATCACTAAAGGTCGAGCACGGGGTCGTTTGGACGAAGCCATCGTCGACGCAGTAGTTGCCGGTCAGCGTTTCCCAATACGGACGATCGTTGTTCACGATGAACGTTGCAATGTTCGCGGGCTCGTTGAAATTTACCGTCCCCTGAACACCAGCCATCTCAAAATAATTCCGATGTTCGCGCAACAAAGCACCGCCCTGCGAAGCAATCTCAGGATCAGGATTTCCCGCAATCTGCGGACTCGCAAAACGCGGATCCGCCAAATATCTCTGAATCACAGCTGTGTACCCATCGACTCCGCGCGAAGCTTCGTCATACTCATCCGCCGTCGGCAGCCGCATCACCAGCCGCGCAGCTGCAGCCTTCAGCGCCTGAGTCAGATTCGAAGGATTGTAGTTCGCACCCTGCGCACCGAGCTCGTCCTTAACGACCTCCATGCCCTGCAAACTGCAAGCGCTCAAGACCAGCGCCATCAAACTCAACCCGATTCGATTACCCATACGAAGCTCCCCCACCACGCACCGCCAGCGGACCAATCAAGACACCGGATTCCGCAGGACTGCCAACAACGGCTGCGTCTGCGCACCAAACCTGGAGTTCATCTCCATTCGCGCCGTGGCCTGCGAATAACCCAGCGCCAAAAGCGTCGTATAATAGACCGACGAAGGATGAATCAAACCGTCAGCCGTCATGCCTGTCGCCGGGTTGAAGCCCTGAGCCCTGAACCCGCCATTCAGATTCACGTTTCCATAAGCACCGCCGCGCACGTTGCCGCCGATGAACAGGAAGCCCATAGCACCGCCGTCACCGTTGTCCATATTCACGGCGAGCTCCAGATCGCGCCAGAACTCGGTTGAGATACTCACGAGCGTATTATCGAACAGTGTGGTTCCCGGATTCATCGGATCCTGCGTTGCCCTCAAGTAATCGAGAAAGGGCCGTAAGCTATTCGCCAAATGGGCCGCGACCTGTGCCGGCAGCAAGTTCCCGCTGCGATCCGTGCTGTTGAAGCCGTGGAAGTCGGTTATATCCATCACAATTTGCGAGCTCGCCATCAGGTTTCGCTCGAAACCGATCGCCGTCAGCGCCAGCGCTTTCGTCAGTGGATAACCCATCCCGCGCGGAGGCGTGACGTTGAACCCCATCGTATCGCGCATATTGATGTACTGATTCGTAATCACGGTCTTCAAATCTTCGCGCATCAAAACTAGCGACTGCTCGGAGGCGACCTTCGCCTCGTTCACCGTCGCGACGTCGAGACGGCGGCGCAACCGATCGGCCTGCGCGACATTGAGCCGCTCCACCGCCGTCAGGATCGCATCCCGTTCGGCATTGCTCAATCGCAGCGTTTTGGGACCGAACATGCGCACGAAATCGTCATTGTTCATGGAGCCGTTATCCGTCCCCGTCGTCGACACACGCGAAAGGTCGGCGTTGCCATTGAGCGAATTCACGACAGCTCCGCCCGAGCTATTGAAGTTCACGCCGCCCAGGCGTGAACCCAACGTGCTTCGAGCCGCATTGAAGACCGCCGGCACCGCCGGGGTTCCCATCGCGATGTTTGCATCGTCAACAGGGTTACCGCCCGCCCGAGTCGACCACAATCCGGTGTGGCCATCAGGCCGCATCACGCCCTGGCTATACGCAATGTTTTCGGCGTATGGAGCCAGCGGCGCACCGACCGAAGCCAAATACACGTTCTGTCCATTCGACGTCGGCAGCGTTTGGATCTGCGTGAAGTCAGAATGAAAGTTCGTCGAGTTCGGTACCGTATTCGTAACACTCGGTACATACGACGCGGACGTCACAAGGTTCATCAGCGGCGCACCCGCACGCAGACAAATCTCGACCACCCGATTCGTCGTTCCCGTCGCGGCCTGCGCCTGCGGCAGAAGATTTCTCAAAACATATTGCCCGATCTCCGTCTGTAGAAGCGGAGAAAGTCCCAGACCGCCCAAGATCCATGAGCTCTTGGCCAGAAATTCGCGACGGTCGATATTTGCAGACTTTTTCGTCGTCATGGCTTCCCCCACCCTCTTATGTTCCGTTCAACGGCTCCATGCTGGCCAGAATAGCCGCACATGCCGAGGCCCACTTCGCTTCATTCGAGACCGTCGCCGTCAGATCGAGCAGAGCCGCGCGCTCCTCTGGAAGCGGCAGACGCCCGACAAACGTCAAAAACAAACTGTCAAAACTCGTTTCCGTAATTGCACTCGCACCCGCAAACAATCGGGTACGATTCGTTTGCTGCGTGGTCGACGGCGTCGCCGTGAAACCAACGCTGTCAGAACACGCATTGATGTAGTTTTCGAGAATCGTTTTGAACTTCCCCGCCGACGCCTTCGAATTGCGTGCAATTCGATTGACCGGGTCCGCATCACCGAGCTCAATGCGCCGATTACGAATGTCGGCTACACTCTCGTTGTTCGTCGACAACGCAAGGCCGCCGGCACTCGTCATCGAGTCGATGATCGCCTGCGGGCTCACCAGCGAGTACGACGGAGCCAACACGTCTCCGTCCCCATATTCTGAAGATACGTTATATTCCCGCGCCTGCTGGTAGCAGGCCGTTAGCATTCCACCTAAGATCAAAACCGAAAATCGATAGGCCCTCATGGTCAACCCCCAACCTTGAGACAAATAGACTCAATTGTTTTTGAAATCGTGGAGCTACATGCAGGCAGATAGAGAATTGCTCGCGACTTGAAAACCAGTTTAGACTAGCGCAAACCCGCGATCCAACGCCATTTTGAGAAAATATTTTGTTGAATGAAAATCGTCGATATCGTTTTCAGTGCGCGTGCGTACACCGGGTAAAGCCCGGCAAAGTCCCGCATCCGCGAGACGCCCGCCTCCAGATTTGAGACACCGCCACGGCTCTGATCGGCACGCCGTAAAAATCGATGTGATTTAAGCCGTGTTCAAACGCGAGCGAAGAAGAACGCAAGCGCGAAGAACACCGCTTGCGAAAGCGCGAACAGCAATAAGAGCCGGCGTGTTCGGCCCCAACTGGTCTCAAACACCCGCGCCTGCTGCTCGAGCCCGAGCGATGCGCGGCTCGCCAGTCTTTGCACCTCATCGAGTGCAAGCCCCGCGGCAAGGCCGGCCGTCGGCGCAATGCCCGGCGAGTCCAGGCCCGCACCCGCACGTCTCCGCTCTAGACTCCGCGTCTGGAGATACCACGACAACGCCTGGTAAATATGAGGAGGCGCGCCCTGCTGCACCCACCGAGTCCACGCCGAAGGGTCCACCATTAAGATCTGGCAGATCTCCCGTCGCGTCAGCCCCAGCGAGCGCCTGACCTCTTCGAGATCGCCGATCTCGCGTTTAATGACCTCAGCTCGCGCTTCATACTGAAATCGCAAGGCGCTCTTAGCACGCACCGTCTCGCCGGAAAGCGGCTCATTGTCTGGACCCATCACATAAAATTAGAATCGAGAGACTTGAAAAACACCAGGAAAAACTGGCCCAAGAGCGGGCTCCGCGCTCTTGTCGTGCGCAAGCTCAATTGTGTTTCACAATTTTTACGCGAAGCCAATCGAGCGCAGCCTGGCGGTCGGCCAAACGTCCTTCGAGCTGCAGGTCATAAACTTGCTCGAGCAGAACCCCCATCGAAGGTCCAGGCGCCGCGCCTAATTCAAGCGCGTCTTGCCCCGTGACCCAACCCGGCTCGGCTGGGATCACGCCATCAAGCAGCCCCTTTTCACCATCGAGTCCGGCGCTCAGACGCGCCAGCTCCTGAAGGATCGCGCCGGTACTTACGGCCAGCATTCTGCGTTTGCGCGCAAGAGTCGCATTAGGCAGAAGTATGAATCCGCGAAGCACCTCGAGCCCCGCCCGAATGTCGGCGTTCGAAAATTTCAGACGGCGCAATATGGATTCGGCCTCGGCCGCAACCGGAAGCAACATCGCCCACAAGCGGCCGTGTACGGTCGAGCTCCGCTCCACGATCAGTTTGGCGCGGGCCCACTCTTCAGCCCGCTCGAAACTGGCGCGCGCAAGTTCTGGCAGAATGACCGCCAATAATCCGCTCGCCTCCAGCGCGTGCAGCCCCTTCACGGGCGCACGCGACTTCAGCAACTTCAGCAATTCGTCATGCACCCGCTCAGGTGAGACTTTCGCGATTTGCGGAGCCAATAGTTTTACGGCTTTAAACGTCGCAGGCTCAATTTCGAAACCCAGCTGCGCCG
>DASUEL010000319.1:0-3376 GCA_036275095.1 Bdellovibrionales bacterium | reverse complement strand
ATCGTTGGGCAAGCGACAATTCGGGCATTCCGCTGGAGCTGGATCTCGTCGCGATTCTGAAGGGCGTGTATGCCTGCGGCGCCGACGACCAGTGCGCCGACATCGAGATCTCGGGCCAAGTCGGAATCCCGCAAAAAATCCCGAAACTCAGGCTCGACAGCGAAATTACGGGCCGCATGCTTTTCGCCGTCCGCCACGGCAGCATCATTTGGTCGGAGATTCGCACGAATGAGCGTTTGGTTGCCGACAGCCACGAGTCAAACGTGTCGTCGTGCATGAAATCGCGAATTGAGGAGCCTTCCGCTTACACCTGGACCTGGGATTCCGGCGTCAAGTGCGAGCCGGGCGAGTCCTTCGCGAACATGCTCCCCGGAACGAAAGCCTCCGAGAACTGAGATAGTCGCGGACCCACACGGTCTTGTGATTGGCGGGCGTACCTGCCGGTTCCAAGATGGAGCCGAGATTTACTAATGGCGGAACCACAAAAAGTCTAATTTGTGAATTTACTCCGACGCCGTTAGCTTGAAAAGATGGACGCCCGCGAACGCTCCCTCATCAAGAGAAACATTCCGAAGCTCTACATCTACGCCTTTTTTCAGTTTTTTCTCGTGCTGATTCCGGTGATCGTTCCTTTTTGGCAGAGCAAAGGGCTGACGCTCTCGGAGATTTTCTTGCTTCAGGGGATTTTCGGCGCCGTTCTCATTTTGATGGACATGCCGGCCGGCTACTTCGCCGACATTTTCGGCCGGAAGAAGGCGATGGTGTTCGGAAGCCTCATTACGGGCGCGGGGTTCCAGATCCTGTGGTTCGGGCAAACTTTCTGGGATTTCGCGATCTACGAAATCATACTCGGAGTGGGCCTGAGCCTGCAGTCGGGTTGTGACGTCGCGCTCTTGTACAACTCGATGGAAAAACTCGAGGCGCCGGGCCGTAAGGCCGGAGTGTTGGGCCGTCAGCGCGCGGCGGGCACGTTTGGCGAGGGCATCGCCTCTTTGTTGGGCGGGTTCCTTGCGGGTTACGCGCTCGAGTATCCGGCGTACGCAAACGCGCTCGTCGCTTGGGCGCCCTTTCTCGTCGCGCTCACGATTCATGAGCCGAAAGGGCAAGCATTGGGACGGGGCTCGCATCGCGAAAACCTGCTCTTGATCGGCCGCTCGCTGTTCAAGCATTCGCGATTGTTGCGCCTCGTGATCATAAGCCACATATTTTACGGATTCGCAACGTACTGCGCGATCTGGGCGTTTCAGCCGTATTGGAAGAGCCGCGGGCTCGACATCACGATGTTCGGTTACCTTTGGGCAATGAACATGTTCATGATCGCGGCGGTCAGCCGGTCGGCGCACGTGATCGAAGAGAAGCTGGGCTCAGTCGCGGTCGTACTGCTCATAGCACTGCTGCCCGTGCTCGGTTACTTGGGCATGGGACTCAACGGCGGGCTGCTCGGAGTTTTGTTCGGCATGGCGTTTCCGATGACCCGGGGGCTGAGCGCGGTGATCTTTCAGGATGCGATCAACACGCGCGTACCGGCCGAGATTCGCGCTACGACCAATGCCATCGGCAACCTAGGCGTGCGGGCGCTGTTCATCGTATTCGGCCCGCTGATCGGGCACGTTCTCGAGACAAAAGGGCCGGAGCACCTGATGATCGTGCTCGGGCTGATTTACGCGGCCGGGTTCTTCGCAGTGGCGCTTCCGCTCTTGCGCGAGCGAAAGAGCTTTCAGATCGTTTGAGGCGGGCGACTCACGGCCCGAGGGGAGGGCCGTGGCTGAGTGAAAGGGTTCGAACCCGCGCGCGAGCGTAAATGTCGACGCCATAGTCGAAAATCGCGGCGGCGACCACGAAGCCGATGACGAAGTCATGATTCAAGGATTTGAAATCTCTTCCGATCGCGAACAACGACATCGCGATGATAGGTACGAGGCGGTAGAACGGCGAGATCATGAGCGGGCCAAAGCGGCGCGGCCAGGCGACATCGGTTTGTCTCGTGAAGTACCGGTCTGCGATGGCGTAAATGGAGTAGACCACGACGGGCGCGACGATCTCGCGGAACGTCCATAGGAATTCCAGGCCCTTGCTCCCGCTCGGACGTATCACCGCCGTGCCGGCGGCCGCAAACGTCACGAAGACGAAGAACGCGCACCACAAAAATACGAAGAAAAACCCGAGGCCGAAAGCCGCCGCGACGGCCAAGTTCTCGGGAGCCCACACGGACTTGACGACATACGCGCCCGCCGATTCCTTGACGAGGATCTCTCGCGTGCGAAGCGTCGCGATATCGAGCGCGGTCAGCGCGCCCAGCACCATCGACTCAAGCAGGTAGACCAACATGAGATAGCGGAGCGGCCATTCCTCGAGGAGGACACCCGCAACCGGCAAGAGGGCCGAAATGATCAAGAGCGTCTGCAGGCCCCGCTCTCTGAGCTTGAAGTCGTCGCCACGGAAGACAAACAACAAGATGAGCGAGATTGCGAAGCAAAGAAACTCGAGCTGTTTCATGAGCCTCCGCGAGCGGGTGTTAGTCCATCAGCTCGACCCAGGTGACGCCGTCTCCACCGGAGAGGATATCGCCCGTCTTCCATTTGCGCACGTAAACGGAGCGTGACAAATATGAACGCACGGCTTTTTTCAAGGCGTCGGTGCCATGGCCGTGAATGATTTTGATGCGATCTTCTTTGTTTTTGACCGCGACGTCGAGATGGCTCTCGAGCTCACGCAGCGCCTCTTCGACGCGCTGGCCGCGCAAATCGACGGTGCGATCCTCGCGCCCGCCGAGACTCTTGGCCGCGACGAGCGGATTGGTCGAAGCGGCGGGTTTCTGCATCTGCGATCGCGGCGTCTGCAGCTCTTTCCAATGCACTTTGATACGCATGGATTGTGAGAGCACCGCGACCATGCCTTTGTTGTCGGGCGCGCCCTGAACGATGCCGTCTTGCTGGACTTGAGGAATATAGACCTTGCTTCCCGAAGGAAAAGCCTGCGCGAACTCCTCGGCCGAGCGGATGATCGCCTTTTGCGGCGCCTTGATGATCGTCGGCATCTGGCCCTTGATGTCGTTCAGGGCTTTCGTGTTCTGCATGTTCTGCTTGGCTTCTTCAATCAGCGCTTCGATCTGCTTTTCGCCTTTTTCGATGGATTTGCGCATCCATTTTTCGCGCTCGGCCTTGAACTTTTCGACGAGCTCGGCGTACTTGGCGCGGCTTTCGTGGGCCACTTTGAGCTCGTCGTCGAGGCGCTGTTTGATTTGCAGCATGTCGACTTTGATGGTCTCGAGCTCGTCGAGTTTTTGCTGGCGCTCGCGGGTGTGCGGGTGGAGGAGCTCCATCGCGCGGCCCACGATCTCATTGGGACCGCCGATCGACTTCGCTGTTTTGAGCGC
>DASUEL010000318.1:0-3573 GCA_036275095.1 Bdellovibrionales bacterium | reverse complement strand
TTTTGATCTTTTCACGAGACGGCCCACGGATTTTCCTCCCTCACTCTAAAGTTTTCCGAAACTTCACAATCTTGTCCAGAAAATGTCGTATTAGAAACCCTTCTCGAAGCTATCGCGAAGCCACAGTGGAGGCGCCATGCGCGGCACCGTAATGACAGTCATCATGATGTTCTCGCTCTTGGTCGCGCCCGCGGCGCGCGCCGACCGTCCCAAGAAGCCGCGGCCGAAACCGGCGCCCGCGGCCGAGGCTGCGACTGTCACGCTCAACTCGTCCGTTCTCCTGTTTCATGAGTGGGATTACCAGCGCTGCCCCGGGCAGGTCGCCGAGGCTTTGGCTCTCGGAAACAAGAAAATCAATTTCGTTCCCACCGCGTACTACGTTACGCGTCCCGATTACAGCGTCGAGCGCTATTGTTATCGCACCACGCGCGAGCCTTGCGCCAAGACCACACCGGCCCAGCTCTTCCGCCTGGCCCAATATCTTCACCAGTGCTTTAAGAAAGCAGTGGAGGGAGGTGCCGACCTCTCGATTCTGCCTCATCTGGATTGGGGTGGCGGCACGGGCGTTTGGCGCAACTACGTCGTCTTCGACCCACTCGAGAAACTCGCAGACGGCTACAGCTATCGCGACATCTTGCTCGAGCCTCTGCTCAAAGCCGCTATGAGTGCCGCAGGTCCTGAAACGAAAATTGAGTTTGCCTTTCAGGGCGAGATGGGCGCCACCGTCTTCGCTCATCCGGCGTCGTACATTCAGCTACTCGAGTGGATTCGCGCGGAAGCCGGGGGCCGAAGCGTAAAAGCCGGGATCAGCCTGAACTTCAACAAGGTGGACGGAAACATCAAGCTGACCCCCGAAACGAAAGCCGAGCTCCAAGACCTTATCGACAAAAACGACTTCGTGGGCATTTCCGCCTACGCGGGTGTCAATAACCCGCCGAAATCTACGGACTTCAACGGCTCTGTCGAATCGCTGGCGCACCACTTGAGAGTCGCGGGAATCAAACTCCCACTCAAAAAGGAGCTGCACTTTTCGGAGATCGGCCTCGGCGGCGGTCCCAATGGCAACGACGGCATGACCCCGGCCACCCAGGCTTGGCAAGCGGCCTGCTGTCCTTGGGCCGGCATTCGCGCGGCCTATACGCCCGAGCGCGACCCTTGGCAAAAGCCCCAATTACGGAAGCTCCGGGTCGCGTTTCATCGGGCGCTCTTGACGTTTCTAAAAACGCAGCCCGCGCGCTGGCCGGTGACGAGCGCATATTTATGGAACGCCGGAAGCTGGGACCCGCAAGGCCTGTACGGGGAAGGTCATTACGCAGACCCTGAAATCGTCGAGATGATCCGCACGTACAATACCACCGGGCGGGTGCCGCGCCCGCCGAAGTAGGCGCTTGTCAAGGCTTGCGAATTCATGAATGATGCGTCCCATGGCGGTCATGGTTTGGAATTCCGAGCGTATCTTTCACGACGGCACCGCCTATTTCAATGCTCTCGAAGAGGACCTCGCGAGAGTTCAAAAATCCGTCGATCTCGAGACCTACATTTTTGAAGACGACGGGCTTGGCCGAAAGATGGCCAAAACTCTCGGAGAGCTTGCCGAGCGCGGCGTTCGCGTACGCGTGATGGTCGACGGCGTGGGGTCGCCCGGATTTTACGGACGCTTCGGGGACGAGCTTACGCGCAAAGGCATTCAGGTACGCATTTTCAACCCGAGTCCGCTCGACCTTTCCTTGTTTTCATATAAGTTCTTTCCGGGCCTTAGCCGCCTTCTTCAATTTTTCTGGAGCGCCAATCGCCGCAACCACCGCAAAGTATTCGTGCTCGACGAAAAGGTCGTGTGGACCGGCGGCATCAACATCAGCGCCAAACAAGTCGCGAATTACGAAGCCCAAGTCGCCTGGCGCGACACGGGAATTCGGGTCGAAGGGCGCGAGGTCGCCGAGTTCCTCAAGGCCTTCGAGGCCGCTTGGAGCCACGGCTGGACACCGGTGCCGCAAAAGAAAACGCTGAATTTCTATTGGCAGCGCTATCGGAGCCGGCGCTCGCCGCGCACGCACCGGCTCGTGCAATTCAATTTTACGCGCTCGCTCCGCCGGCGCACGCACATGGAGCTCGTGCGGAACATCCAGCTCGCGCGTGAGCGCATTTGGATCACGACCGCATATTTCATCCCCGAAAAGCGAATTATGCGCGCCCTCCGTTATGCCGCCAAACGCGGCATCGACGTTCGCATCATCGTGCCTTGCAAGTCCGACGTCATATTCACCCAGTGGGTGGGCGCCGCGCATTACTTCAAACTTCTGAAAGCCGGCGTAAAAATTTTCGAGTATCTTCCTTGTATGATCCACGCGAAGACGTTCGTCATCGACGACTGGGGAATGGTCGGCTCGACCAATCTCAATCATCGCAGCATCTTTCACGATCTTGAGGTCAACGTCCTCGTGACCACCGAAGAAGGCATTCGCTCGCTCACGAATCAGTTTCTGATCGATCAGGCGCAGAGCCGGCTCATCGATCTCGACGATTGGAAGAGCCGTCCGCTGCTCGTGCGTATCGCGGGCAACCTCTTGATGTATCTGAAGTATTGGTTCTAGAGGCGCGCGATGAAACCGGTGCATCTGAGAATTCTCTCGTACAACATTCACAAGGGTTTCAGCGCCCGGCAGCAGTTCACGCTCGAGGCAATGCGCGAAGCCATCGAGCTCGTTCACGCCGACCTCGTGCTTCTCCAAGAAGTCCAGGGCGACCACTCCGAAAAGAAGACCAAAGTCAAAAACTGGCCCTCGGTTTCCCAATTCGAGTTCTTGGCCGACCGCCTGTGGCCGCACTATGCCTACGGAAAGAACTCCGTTTACGCCAAAGGTCATCATGGCAACGCGATCCTGAGCAAATATCCGATTTCATTTTCAGAGAACGTGAATATCTCGACCAATCGCTTCGAGCGCCGTGGAATGCTTCACGCCATTCTAGAAGTGCCCGAGCTCGGCACCCACGTTCACGCGATCTGCGTGCATATGGACCTCCTGCAGGCGGGGCGTGAGCGGCAAATTCAAAAACTCATCGAGCGAATTCATGCGGTCGTTCCACACGACGCGCCTCTCATCATCGGAGGCGACTTCAACGACTGGCGCGAAAAATCGAGCGAGGCTCTCCACACCGAGCTCGGGCTCGAAGAAGTGTTTCAAGTGCGGTGCGGGTCTCATGCGAGAACCTTCCCGGTGTGGTTTCCGTTTCTCCGGCTCGATCGCATTTATTATCGCGGTGTTCACGTTCAAGACGTGCAGTGTCTGACCGGCAAGCCGTGGAATAGTCTCTCCGACCACGCGGCGCTCTTCGCCGACGTGCTCGTCAAGCCGATGTCGTGAACGTCGTCACGCGGCCGGAGTCTCGTCCGTAAAGTATCAATGTATTCAGGCTGATTTCTTGGAGGGCGGAGCGGGCTGCGCTTTTGTTGCGGACTCGCGGCCGAGCCGGTAATCGATGATGCGCTGGCTGTCGGGCCGACAGCTGCCGCAGGCGCTGCCTGCCGACGTTTGCTCCGCGATGGACTCGACGTCATGGCAGCCGGCGATAATG
>DASUEL010000317.1:0-5959 GCA_036275095.1 Bdellovibrionales bacterium | reverse complement strand
GAACTCCCGCATTCCCATGTTCATCACGACGGCAACGCCGAGGATGACGACCATGCTGCTTGCGACGGCCACCATGAGCTCAGGCAGGCCCAAGCCCGCGCGGCCAAGCTTGCGTATCCGGGGCCACGGACGGCGCCGGCTAACTTTTCGTTTTGTACTTGAGACGCTGTTCACGACGTTTTTGTGCTCTTTCATAGCGTCTTTTCTCATCGGCGGATTCGGGTAAAACTTTAGGGATTTCGACAGGATGGCTCATGGAGTCCAGGGCCACGAATGTCAGGTAAGCGGTAACCGTGTGGAAGCGCTCGCCACTAATGGGGTTTTCGGCCTCCACCCGCACTCCGACCTCCATACTAGAACGAGACACATAGTTTACGGAGGCCTTTAAGTTTACCACCCAGCCGGATTTGATGGGCGCGACGAAGTTGAGGGCGTCGATGCTGGCGGTGACCACGGCCTTTCGGGCGTGGCGCTGGGCCGCGATTGCGGCCGCGATATCGATCCAGGACATCACCACTCCCCCAAAGATCGTACCGAGGGAGTTGGTATGGGTCGGCAGCACCAGTTCGGTCATCACCACTTGAGAATCCCGAACCGGCCTGGCGTCCATGGGCTAATAGCCGGCTTGTATTAAGAGCCGATTTTGATTCCGCTGATCGGCGAGCTGCCGGCGGGAATCGTGTTGTTCTGAGCAGCTGCCGTAGCTTGCGCGTTGGCGGCCGTTCCTTCCGTCGTGTCTTCGGCGAAAGTCAGATGCGGCATGCACCAAACGATCAGCTGAGCGCGCGACTTCACGTTCATCTTTTTGTAGATATTCGTGAGGTGAAACTTAACTGTCTTTTCCGTAACGAAGAGTTGGCTGGCGACTTCTTTGTTCGACAAGCCTTTCGTTACCAGTTCAGCGACCTCTGCTTCACGGTTTGACAGACCCTTTTGGGTGAGGACATCTCTGAGCATCCTTGCTCCCTCCCTCTCTCTTTTATGAGCCGCCCGACCAGGACAGGCTCAAGTTTAGTTTCTCTCTCTCGCGTCTTAAGACGGGCTCGACCGCTACTTCCTTGCATCTCGCCCGGCTAACGCTTGAGAGAGCGTTAACCAATTATGACCACCTATATAAAAGTCTGCCCACATTTATGGCCGGGTGCAAGACCCACCTCGAAGGAAAATTCAAAAACTGGACTGAAAAAGATCGAGTCTGGAAATCAGTACTTTGGCCCGAGAGAAATTATATGGCAGCCCGAAATCGGGATGAAGGTCCTAAGGTTTTGCGCCAACTGCTTGGAAAAGATGGCACTTTCACGAACGCTCGACTCGCCCCGCGCCGAATTCCGAAAAAGTTCCTCTGGACCTCCAGTGAAAACCGCCTATAATTTTAGCGTCTCGCCCGCGAAACGCGCGCCGGGCGCCAGGCAGCTCCTGTCCTTTCGAAGGGCTTTCGGAGCCGAAAGCCTCCCCGAAAAATCAGAAATTGATTCAGAATTGGCGAAAAGTTAGCCGTTAGTCGCGCAGGTCGTGCTGCCACTTTGCCACGAATTTGAGCGCATCGAGCGGTGTCGTCGACTCGATCGGCAGCCTTTTGAGCTCGGACACCAGGCGCTCGAACTCGGGGTTCGGCTCCGGAAGCGTCTCTTCGGGCACCGGCGCCTCACCTGGCGCTTGAAACAGCGAGAGCTGGCCCCGCTGGTTCCGCTCGATGCCGGTCAGGATGCGCTCGGCGCGGGCCACGACGGCCGGCGGAAGGCCCGCGAGCTTCGCCACGTGAATGCCGTATGATTTGTTCGCGGGGCCTTTCATCAGCGTGTAGAGAAACGAGAGCTGCCCGCTCCGGTCGCGGATTCCCATGTGGTGGTTGGCGACGTTCGGATACGCGCCTTCGAGCTGGGTGAGCTCATGGTAGTGGGTTGCAAAGAAAATCGTCGCGCGGTTTTTCGCGATCAGATGCTCGAGAATGGCCTGGGCCAGGCTCATCCCGTCGTACGTGCTGGTGCCGCGACCGACCTCATCGAGAATCACCAGCGAGCGCGAATCGGCCTCTTGAATGAGCTCCGCCGTCTCCTTCATCTCGACCATGAACGTCGACAAGCCTTCGGAGAGCGAGTCGCTCGCGCCGATGCGCGTGAGGATCTTCGTGAAGAGCGGCAACACCGCTTGTTTGGCCGGAACGAACGAGCCCATTTGCGCCAGCACGACGGTCAAGGCGACCTGCCGCATGAGCGTCGATTTGCCCGCCATGTTGGGTCCCGTGAGCAGCATGCAGTCCCCGACGTTCATGCGAATGTCGTTCGCCACGAAGGGCTGGGTCAGAAGCCGCTCGACCACCGGGTGACGGCTCGACTCGAGGGTGAGCGCGCCCGAGTGAAAACGCGGGCGGCAAAAGCCCGACTCGATGGCGACCCAGGCGAGTCCGGTGATCGCATCGAGCTGATTGCTCTCGCGTGCGACTTTCAAGATGAGCGAAAGTTCGGCGAGAACTTTTTGGCGCAGGTCTTCGAATAGTTGCAGCTCGAGATCGACCCGCTGCGAGCGCGCCGAAAGAATGCGCTTCTCGAGGCTTTCGAGCTCGTCCGTCAGATAGCGCTCGGCGGTTGCCAGCGTCTGTTTGCGGCGATAATCGGGCGGTACTTTCGTTTTGTGCGTGTTCGTAACTTCGATGGAATATCCGAACACGTTATTGTACCGTATCTTGAGCGAAGTGATGCCGGTCCTTTGTCGCTCCCGCGCTTCGAGCTGCGCGAGCAGCGTCTGGCTGTCTTCGGAGAGCGTGATGAGCTGGTCGAGCTCCGGCGAAACGCCCCGCTTGATGATGTGCCCATCCCGCACCGCCGCCGGCGGCTCGTCGACGATCGTTCGAGCGATTATGTTACAAATCTGAGAAAGATTATCAGAACGGCCCGGGAGCGGAAGCTCGAGCGCCGCGCCCAGCGACTGACAGAAGCTCTGCAGGTCGCGCGCGTTACAGTTCGGATTCGAGAGCTTCATCGTTCTCCGCTCGAGATCTCCGATGGCGGCAAGCTTCGTACGAACCTCGCGCAGCTCGTCGGGCCGATTGATCCAGCTTTCGACGTCATCGAGCCGCGCCTCGATTTGTTTCTGATCGCAGAGAGGAAAGGCGATCCACGTGCGCAAAAGCCTCGAGCCCCCGGGCGTTTTAGTTTTGTTGAGCACTTGAAAAAAACTGCCCTGCGGGAGCCCGCGCGTGTTTTCGAATAGCTCGAGGTGCCGAATGGTGTTTTGAGTGAGCTCGAGCCGTGTGGCGAGGCCGCGTTTTTCGAACGCAAGCTGGCTGCGGGGCGAGCCGGGGCTCAGCTCGAGCGACGAGACGTAACCGCGCAGCCGCGTGCAGGCCGGCGGGAGCTCTTCATTGGCCGCGCCCTCCTGAAAGCCTTCGCCTTTGTCGTCGTAAGCCGAAAGATGGGCTCCGGCGAACTCCTCCGCGTTCGACATTTGCTCGCTCGAGAGTACGATTTCGCTCGGGCGCAAGACTTCGAGCACCCGGCTTCGTTCGAACGGAGTGGCCGTTTCGAAGTAAAAGGACTCGCCCGTGCTCGTGTCGGTGAACGCGACGTGACCGTCGTCGATGGCCGCAATGAAATTGGGGGCAAGCTGATCGAGGGTATCGGGGTCGTAAACCATGCCCGGGCTCAGAATGCGGGTCACGGCCCGTTTGACGATGCCTTTGGCGTCTTTCGGGTCTTCAATTTGATCGCAGATCGCGACTTTCCGCACGGCGCGCAGAAGCTTATTGATATGGGCCCCGATACTATGATGAGGCACGCCGCACATGGGTGTCTCGTCGGCGGCTTTTTGGTTCCGTTTGGTCAGGGCAATGCCCAGGATCGGAGCCGCAACCAAAGCGTCATCATGGAAGATTTCGAAGAAGTCGCCCATGCGAAATAGAACGATCTTGTCGGTATGGGCGGATTTCACGTCCCAATACTGACGCATGAGCGGCGTGAGTTTTTGATTCATCTCAAAATGGAGCTATTGGAAAGGCCTGCTTGAGTCAACCTGAGCCGCCCAATTGACTCGATTATGCTTAGCGTTAATCCAAACTGAGAATCGCCCGACCTACGTCAAGGCTTCAGGCGGAAGCGCCGATAAGTTCAACACAGGCGCGAGGATATTCGATGGTATCAGCATTACGAAATTCAGCGGCAGGGGCGATCTTTGTGCTTTGGGCACTCATCCTGCCCGTGTTCGCGGCAAACGCGAGCGACTGCGAATGCGCCGTCATCGAATGCGGGACCTGCAAAGACCAGGTCAATATCGAGTTCTACACCGAAAAGTGCGCGGGCGGAAAAAAGGTCAAATCCTGCAAACGCCCGATTTGCGCCGACAAGGATCCTCTCCCCGAGTCTTGCCAGGCCAGCGCGAAGCCGGTGCCCGCCGCGGATGAGCCCAAAGCCGCCAAGCCCAAAGCGCCCAAGCGAATGGCCGGCACCGTTATGGTCGCCGTTGGCGGCTGCGCGATCACGCGGCCTGAAGGCGACGTCGCGCCCGCTAAAGTCGGAGCCAAGGTTTTCGAGGGCGATATCATCGAAACGACGAACAACGGAAAAGTCGTGCTCAAGCTCATGAACGACAACACGGTCAACGTCGCGCCGAGCTCCCGCGCGCTGATTCAGCTGCATGAAACGAACGACTCGACCCACAAAACGCTCATTAACTTGATGTACGGCACGATCCGAAGCGCCGTGAAGAAGGCGCCCGGCAATGCCAAGAACGACTTTCGCGTGAAGACACCGTCGGCGGTCGCAGGCGTGCGCGGCACCGACTTCGTCACCTCATATGTCGAAAAAGTCGGAATCACCAAAGTCGAGACGCTGCACGGGCTCGTCGAGCTGCGCTCCCCTTCAGGTAAGCACTCGGTCGACGTGCCGGCGGGCCGGTATGCGAGTTACGTGGTGCCGAGCGGCTCCTCGGACATCGGCGATGATGACATCTCGAAATTCGTCGAGCGCGGGTACATGACCGAAGCGCAGCCGCTCTCGGGCGAAGACCTCGCCCGGCTCGATATCGAAACGGGCTTTCATAAAGAAAAGCCAGCCGAGGAACGTACCGTGGCGACTAAGGACACGAATATCTGCGCCGGGCCTTCCGCGAAACTCAATCAATGCGCGTGGAGCTGCGTGAACAACCCCGCGGGCCACGGCAGCTGCCGCACCGATCTCCCGCAGGTGAAATGCGTGCGCAAGCGCTGCAACGCGAATGGCGAATGGGCCGAAGAGACGCGCCTGCCCTCCAACGCGTCCGAGCGTTGCGACGGCCAGAAGGTCGTCGTCGACAATTGCGATTACTGAGCGTGAATTAAATGACCCAAAGCCAAAATACCGCGACCAGCGTCGGGCCGAGCGCCCCTATAAACAACTTTAGCGGGCTGATGCCGGAAGGGCCGAAGCTCGAGTTCAAAATTCCGTAGCCGGCCGGGTTGGGCGCGTTCGCGATCACCGTGAGTCCGCCGCCGGTTACGCTGCCCGCGACGAGCGCGTATTTGGCGAGCTCGGAGAGATCAGCGACTTGTGAGCCCAGATACGTGATGGCCGCGTTGTCGAGCACTGCCGTCAGTCCTGCTGATCCGAAATACATCAAGGTCTCAGACAAGCTGGCGAGTAACGGGCCAAGCCACCAATGCTGGGGGCCGCCGAGGACGACGATACCGCCCAGGAAAAACGCGACGAGGAGCGCGCCACGGATCTCTAGCTCCGATTGGTACTCCTTGGTAATGATCGCCACTCCGATAAAGAACAAGAGCGCCGCCATGAAAATCACAGGATGATGCGCAAAGAATACGATCGCGGCCAGAAATGCGAAATGAAGAGCCACCATCACCGGAGGCGTCTCGAGACCCGAGGATCGTTTTTCGATTCTTACCTTCGCGATTTCAGAGCGCATCAGCATCACGAAAATCGCCGTGCTCGTCAGGATTGCGGCGACGCTCTTCCATCCGAATGTTTTCAGC
>DASUEL010000316.1:0-2491 GCA_036275095.1 Bdellovibrionales bacterium | reverse complement strand
CGGAACGTGACTTCGTCACGCAAGAGTGTTCCGCCGGGCACTTCGTCGAACGCATGCAGGTGAGTCCATTTTTTGTAGGGGCCGCTCAGCTGGTCGTCGACGAACGATTCACCGGGTCTCCAATCGACGATTTTGGTTTTCCAGCGGACGGGTACACCTTTGATTTTGAGCTTGTAGTCGATCAAGGTGTCGCGAGCGATCGTCTCGCTCGACTTGTCCAAGATCTTGAATTGTAGCCAAGGCGGGGTCAGCACTTCGAGGTTTTCGGCGCGGCTGAAGAACGGGAACACCTCGGCGCGCTCGAGCGGCACGAAAAGGCTCGCGCTGAAGTAGTCATCCAAAAAAGTGGCGCCACGGTAAATGCTCCCGAGCGCTTCGGCCAAGTCTTCATGCTCGAACCGGAAGCCTGAGGCTAAAGTCTTCACGGGCGCCACCCGCTGGCTCGCGAGGAGCGCCGAGGCGAGCTCGCCGAGCACGAGCTTGAGCGCGAGCCCCGGCGCAGGTAGCACGAACGGATACCCGAGTGTTTTGGCGAGCACCTTCGTGAAGTCGCGATTGCGCACCGGTTGAGGTGCCGTGAGATTGTAGGATCCCGTAAACGAAGTGTCTTTCAATGCGGCCACGAAAAACCGGACGAGGTCATCAATGTGGACCCAACTCATCCATTGGCGGCCGCTTCCGAGAGTCGCCGGCCCCATCTTCGCGAGCGCGCCGCCCTCTCGCGACAACACGATCCCGATGCGCGCGATTGCGACACGCAATCCGAGCTCGCCGGCCGCGGACGAGGCCTCTTCCCAGCTCACGCAGAGGCGCGCGAGAAAGTCGGCTCCGGGCGGGGACGTTTCATCGGCTTGTGTTTCGCCCGTGTCCCCGTAGTAGCCGATGGCCGAGGCCGCGATCAGCGCTTGAGGCCTCCGCTCGGCCGCGAGCTCGCGCACGCCCGCGAGCAGATTGTGCGTGCCTTTCACGCGCGAGTCGACGAGCCGCTCCTTTCGCGCCTTTGTCCAGCGGGCGTCGGCCACGCCTTCGCCGGCTAAGTGAACGATGGCGTCGACGCCGTCAAACGCCGCGGCCGGCGCCTTTTCGGAGTCGCGCCATACGTAGACTTGAGACTGCGGGAGCTCCAAAATCTTGGACGGGTTACGCGCAAGCGCGCGAACCTCGTGACCCTCGAGCAGAAGCTTTCGAATCAAGGCGCGGCCGACGAGACCGCTCGCCCCAGTGACCGCGATCTTCATGGAGCCGGTGCCTGATAAAAGAGATTGGCACCCGGCCCGAGCGGCCAGCCCATCAGGATCCAGATGAACAGCATGACCGACCAGAACATCAGAAATGAAATCGAATAAGGCAGCATGAGCGCGATCACCGTGCCGACTCGAGCGCGCGGGTCGTATTTAATTGCGAACGCGAGGATCAGCGGAAAGTACGACATTAAGGGCGATATGATGTTCACGACCGAGTCGGCGATACGATAGGCGGCCTGGGTGAGCTCGGGCGCCGCGCCCAAAAGCATGAACATCGGCACGAAAATCGGCGCCATCAGGGCCCACTTCGCGGAGGCGCTTCCGATAACGAGATCCAGGAGCACCGTAAGGATGATGAACCCGAGCATGAGCGGAATGATGCCGAGGCCGGTGGCCTTGAGCGCTTCCGACCCTTTGACTGCCATGATGAGGCCCACGTTTGAAGCGTTGAACAGCGCGATGAACTGCGAGGCGAAAAACACGAGCACCAGGTAGGGCGCCATCGTGGCCATCGCCTCCTGCATCGCATTGGTGACGTCGTTTTGATTCTTGAACGTGCGCGCTCCATATCCGTAGGCGAGGCCGGTCAGCGCGCCATAAATGAAAATGACGGCCACGACGCCTTTCAGAACGGGCGAGTGAAAAATATCAGCCTTGGGATCGCGCAAGAAGCCGTCTTCGGGAATGAGTCCGATCGCGAGCAGCGCCGTCAGTATGAGCGCGACGAGGCCGGCGAGCAGCAAGCCCCGTTTTTCGAGCGCCGAAAGGTCGCTGAGCGTTTCGGTTTTCGCGTCGCCTTTGTACTCACCGACGAACGGAATCGTGATGTAATTCGCGACGATCGTTCCAATCGCCACGATCAAGAGCGACGACGTCGCCATGAAGTACCAGTTCACGACGGGTGTCACGACATACGCGGTGTCGATGATCCGCGAGGCCTCTTGTGTGATGCCGGCAAGCAAAGGATCGGCCGTGCTCAACAGAAAGTTGGCCGCGAAGCCGCCGGAGACGCCGGCGAAACAAATGGCGAGGCCGGCAAGCGGGTTCATTCCGACGCTGTGAAACGCGATGGCCGCCAGCGGTATGAGAAGCACGTAACCGACGTCGCCCGCCGTGTGTGAGAGCACGCCCGCCAGCAAAATCGCGGGCGTGAGCAGCTTTCGGGGAGCCTTGAGCACGAGCAGCCGGAGCAGGGCGGGGATGAGCCCGCTCTTTTCGGCGATGCTGAAGCCGAGCAGCGCGACCAG
>DASUEL010000315.1:0-4955 GCA_036275095.1 Bdellovibrionales bacterium | reverse complement strand
GGTCATCGGCCGAATGGAAAGGCTCAATTCGTCTGGCTCCTGGGTTTGGGTCAATTCCAAGATATGAGCCCGTGCCCCGCCGTTTTTCAAGGAGAAATTCGAGCGCCGGGCTCCGCCTCAAGGCGCGGAGCCCGGCTATATACACAGCCATAGCGGCCGGCAAAGGGACCGCGGGGCTGAAACACTATTGAAGTTCCTGGCGAATATCTCGGGTCGTGGTGGGCACGTACTCGCTGCCGTCTTCTTTCGTGTTGTCTTTCGCGGCCAAAAAAAGCTCGCCGAGCTTCGCGCGCTCTTCGGCCGAGGCGTGCTTTTTGAACTCGGGCAGAAGCTCTTTTTCTTCTTCGTCGATATGATGTTCGACCAGCTCGGCCAGCACTTTCACGCGAGCGGACCAGAGGTCGTCGTCTTCGGTCTCTCCCGCTTCCATGAGAAGCTGGTCAGCCAGCTGATGCTCGACTTCGCCCTCGAAGCCGTGTTCACGAAGCTCTTCGTCGTCTTTCATTTTCGTGTACAGGACCAGTTCCTCGGGCTGCGCGTGCGTGACAAGAAGCGGGGCGAATTTTTCGAAAGCCGCGCGCCGCTCGCTTAGGTCCTTTTCGGAATCCTTCAAAACTGCGATCAATTCTTTGAGCTGTTTATGATCATCGAGGATCAGCTCGACGATATCCAGAGATTCGTTTTCCGCCATTGTTCGGCCTCCTTCAGTCAGGTTGAAAAGCCTCATAGCAGCGCCGCCCGGGCGGCGTATTCTCGAACGTCTTAACTTTTCGTGACATTCCGAAGCCGCGGCGGCGCTCTGAGAGACGGAAAAACTTCATGGCATCGACCATTTGCAGGGCTTCACATCTGTTGCCGCGAGAAATTATTTAGAGATCGCAACATTTATTCTGCCCATTCGGCTTGGACGCGTAAATCGAGTATAAAATCCGCAAACTACTAAGTTAGAGGTCCCGGTATTCGATGAGTGAGATCGGCTCGAACGAACAGCTTTGCACGAACCCAACGGAGAGACCCTTTCGCGATCTCGTGAATGCCATGCCGCTGCTGGCGTGGCTCGCCGAACCCGACGGCTCGGTTTCATGGTTCAATGAACGGTGGTTCGAATTCACGGGCGGCACGTTCGAAGAAATGCGCGGGTGGGGCTGGCAGCGCGCTCATCATCCCGACCACTTGCCGCGGGTTCTGAGTGTTTGGGCCGAGGCGCTGAAAACGGCCGAGCCGGCTGAGCTGCAGTTCCCGCTTCGTGGCCGCGACGGCCAGTACCGCTGGTTTCTCTCGCGCGTCGCTCCTATCAAAGACAAGGGCGGCCGCGTGCTCCGCTGGTGCGGCACCCACACTGACATTCATGAGCAAGTACGAGCCACCGAGCTCCTCGATCGTACCCGGAGCGAAGCGAATCAGCTTCAGGAAATTTTGCGAGATAAACGCCATCAGCTCGAGCTCGCCATTCGCGCGGGCCAGCTCGGCACGTTTTACTGGAACTTCGTAACCGGCGAGGCCACATGGTCGGACGAGAGCTACCGGCTGTTCGGGTATGAGGACGGCGACCGGCCCAAGGTGAGTTACGAGCTCTTCTTGAGCCACGTCGATCCCGGCGAGCGCGATGCCGTTGACCGGCGCATGCGCGAAACCATCGAGAGCGGCGGCGATTTCGACATCGAATTTCACGCGCGCACGGCCCGCGGGGCCGAACGCTGGGTCCTCGGGCACGGGCGCGTGTTCAAAGACTCAAACCTGCGGGCTTCGTACATGCTGGGCACCATGCGAGACATCACGAAACGCAAGCGCGCGCAGCTCGACTACGAGCGCAGCGTGGATGTCTCGCCCGCCATTCTCTGGATTACCGATGCGCACGGCAACTGCACTTATCTCAGCCGCCAGTGGTACGAATTCACCGGCCAGACCGAGCACGAGGCGCTGGGGCTCGGCTGGCTGAACTCGGTGCACCCCGAAGACCGTGAAGTGACCAGCGAAGTTTTCAAAGCGGCGAACGGCAGACATGCGAAGTTCACGGCCCACTACCGGCTGCGGACCGCGGCCGGCGAATATCGCTGGTGTATCGACGCGGGTAACCCGCGCTACGACGACAATGGCAACTACCTGGGTTACGCCGGCACGGTCTTCGACGTACACGATCAAAAAATCGCGCAAGATGCGCTCCGTCTGAGCGAAGCGCGCCTGAAAGAGGCGACCGCCATTTCGGGTGTGGGCGTCTGGGAAGTCGATGCGGTGACCGGAAAGTCGTGGCGCACGCCGAGCCACGACATCGCTTACGGCTACGACGAAAACACGTCGGCTCGCGACGTCGATTTTTTCTTTTCGCGCATCGTGCCTGAGCAGCGTGAGGCCATCCGCCGCCAATTTGAGCAGTGCCTGAAAACCGGCACGACGTTTTCGGCTGAATACCGTTATGTCCGGCCTGATGGCAGTCTCCGTTGGATGAGCACAATCGGGCATGCCGTGTTCGACATGAAAGGCCGCGTGAAGAGCCTGATGGGCACGAACCGCGATATCACCAACGAAGTTGAAGCGCGCCTCGCGATTCAAGAAAGTGAAGCGCGCGCGCGGCAGATTGCGAACAACCTTCCGATGATCGTTTGGACCGCGACGCCCGACGGCCACGTCGACTGGTATAACGACTGGTGGTACGACTATCTGGACCTCCCGCGCGGCACGCGCTGGGACGACCCGCTGACGAATCCGATGCATCCCGACGACGTCGCGCTGACGAACAAGCTTTGGCCGGAGGCGCTCGCCAAAGGCGGAACCTTTCAGATGGAGCAGAGGTTCCGGCGCGGGCGCGACGGCCAATATCGCTGGCATCTCGTGCGCGGCGTTCCGGTTCGCGACGAGAGCGGCAAAATCATCAAGTACGTCGGCGGGAACGTCGACATTCACGACCAGAAGGCGCTGACCGAGGAGCTCAAGAAGGCGCGCGTCGCGGCCGAAGTCGCAAGCCAGGCGAAGAGCTCCTTCTTGGCGAACATGAGCCACGAGATTCGCACGCCGATGACGGCGATTTTGGGTTTCACGGAAGTGCTCCGTGACACCGGTCTGAGTGAAGACGAACGACGCGACGCCATCGCCCGGATCGACAGCAGCGGGCGCGGGCTGCTGCGGCTCATCGACGACATTCTCGACATCTCGAAAATCGAGGCCGGCAAGCTCGCCGTTCATCGCACGCAGTTCTCCCCGCTCGAAGTGGCGACCGAGGTGGTTTCGCTTTTGAAACTCTCGGCCGAGAGCAAAGGCGTAAGTCTCAAGCTCAAACTCGACCCGTCGACGCCGGCGCTGGCTTACTCAGACCCGGCCCGCCTGCGCCAGGTGCTGATGAATCTCGTCGGTAACGCGGTGAAATTCACGACGGCCGGTGAAGTCGTTCTGCGGGTCAAAGGCGAGGGCTCGCGTATTCTCGTATACGACGTTTGCGATACGGGCATCGGGATTTCGAAAGACGATCAAGCGCGGCTCTTTCAACCGTTCGCGCAGGCCGACTCTTCGATCACGCGGCGATTCGGCGGAACCGGCCTGGGACTCCTCCTTTCGAAACGCCTGAGCGAGCAGCTGGGCGGCGGGCTCGAGCTCACTTCGAGCGAACCCGGGCGCGGCAGCCAGTTCACCGCGCGAATCGAAGCTGGCCCGTTCATATACGGCGCGCGCGAACTGCAGACCACGGTGCTGGCGCCCGCCCGCCAGGACCCGGCCGCGCAAGAGCTAATGGGTCTTCGCATACTCCTGGCCGAAGACGTTCCCGACAATCAAGTGCTCATGCGCCTGTATCTCGAGAGCGTAGGCGCGAAAGTCGAGTTCGCGAATAACGGGCGCGAGGCGGTCGAAAAAGCGCTTCACGACAAATACGATTTGATCTTGATGGATATACAGATGCCGCTGCTCGACGGGATAAAAGCCACGCGCGAGCTGCGGGCGCACGGTTATAAGCGCCCGATCGTGGCCTTGACCGCGCACGCCATGACGGAAGAAGTCGCGCGGTCTTTTGAAGCCGGCTGTGACGACCACCTCACTAAACCGATCACGAAACGCGGCCTTACGGACGCGGTGAAGCGGCACGTGCAAAGCCACCTGCACTAAGCGTAGCCGCAAAGCTGTTCGAAATTTTCACACCCGCGCGACGGGCCCGCACCAGCAAGGCGCCGCCCGCGTCTGCGGCGCATTTGTGACGTCTTGCCGGCTCAAAGGACGGGCTAGAACGAGAGCGCGAGCTTTCCGAGATAGCGCTGAGTGCCGAGCACGCTGTTGAACTCGGCACCGATCTTGATAATCGCAAGGCTCAGGTCGACGCCGAGCGTGAACATCGTGCCGCTCGGGCTCGAGCTCCCCGACTGACCGTTCGTGTAGGTGGTGTCGAAGATCGTGCCCGTGCCGCTTACCGAGAGATCTGATTTCGCGTTCAGAAACGTCAAACCCGCGTACGGCTCGATGAGCGCGAGCTCCTTGCTCACGAACACACCGTAGCCGAGCGTGTTGGTTTTGCTTTCGACTTTCGAGTCGACCGGAACGTTGCCTGTGCTCGCGTTGTTGATCGTTTGCGTGAAGCTGAGGTTTGTCGTCGTGTAGTTCACCTTGACCGCGATATCGAGCGGAAGCTCCAAGAGCCCTTGAGTCAGCGTCCATTTCACGCCGAGGCCGAGATTGCTGAAGCGAAAACTTTCAGAGCCGACCGCCGGAAAGAACGCAAGCTCGCCCGTGATTCCGTAGGGAACCGAGACTTGCGCCGCCAGCACCACATCCGGAAGCGAAGATACCGTCGTCTGCGGGTCGACTTCTTTGACCCGGCGCTCGATCTCGGGCGTCTTGGTCATGCCGCCAATGAGCGAAAGCTCGACGCCCCAGACGTCGCCAAGCGAGGACGCGCCGGTGACCGTCGAGTGCGCGAAGTTCGCCGTGATCTCTTTCGTGATCGCATCGAGATCGCTTTGATTGATCTGATCGAA
>DASUEL010000314.1:0-4496 GCA_036275095.1 Bdellovibrionales bacterium | reverse complement strand
TTCTTCGAGCGAAAACACTCGTGGCCGCGCTCCGCGTACGTGACGAACATTTTCGCGCCGGCAGCCCTCACGAATTTTTCGACGAACGCCGGCGTACAGTTACAGAACTCAGTCAAATTCAACCACTCAGCGGACCCGACTGAGCTCGAAAGGAGAATTTGCGGCGCCAGATCGAGGACCTGAACGCGGTGTTGCCACCAGGTTCCGAAAATGACTTCAATATTGCCGAATTTCTTTGCAAGTTTTCGTAAATAGCCGTCGCTCATGAGCGAACGGTTCCAATTGTCACGGCCGGCGTCGGCGTGAATGAGCGCGTTGTTTCCCTCATGGGACAGCAGATAACAGTTGGCACCGAAATCAAGAAGTCTTCGAGCTTCGCCGTAAAATGGAAGCGCGGTGATCCGGAGCCCTTCACCCGCTAGGACGGACTCATCATGCGCGAGCTCCCGCACCGTAAGGAATCCAAGCGCCTTCAGGTACATCTTGTACCGGGGCGCCGTCAGTCCGCCGGCATGTTTTGGCACGTAGACCGGTACATCGTGGGGCAGCTGAAGCAGAGTCGCGGTGTCCATATGGTCGGGATGATGATGGGTGAAGAAAATGGCGTCGACTTTACCGAGCTCGCACGGGCGAATCGGCTGCACCTCGTTTCGCGCGTCGTGGGGAATCAGCCAGGGGTCAATCAAAACCCGGGTCGCGCCGCAGTCGACGATCAGAAACGCGTGTCCCATCGACGTTATTCGAAACGCAGGTCCAAGCGCCTGCGTTTTGCGGGCTGGCGCGCGCGGAGTGCGGGGAATCAAGGCGCCGAGCCCGTCGAGCGCTTGAAGAAGCGCGCGCCCCGAGACATCGAGCAGCGCGAAGTCTTCGAATGCTCCGGCGGCGCCGTTCAGCCCACTCAAGATGCGGTGAACCGCCGGAAGCGACGAGACCGGGATGTCGAACGTCGTTTCACGGCCGCGCAGCCCCAGAGCCAACGTCATCGAACCCGCCGCCGGCCGGCGGGCCGCGCGCACCGAAGAGTTGGCGCGAAGACGAAGTGGGCTTTTGCCACTTCGATTCCACGAAAACCAGGCCGCGGCGTCGGGATGGCTCTCGAGCCAGCGCCGCGCGGTCTCATCCGCGAGGCGGAGCGCCTTCGCTTTCGGCAAATTGCGGCGGGCAATCGCGGTTTGGTGGAGCACGGGACCAAGCGCCTGCGTGAGGACCGCGCTCAGCTCGCCCGCTGCACGCATGAGGCCCTCGGGCAAGAACATGGCGATGGCGGGTTCGAAGCCGTCTCTTGCCGTGTTCATGCGCGCCTCTATTGTTAGCTCCGGCGCGAGCGTCTTTCCTTCCACGCGCGCTTTCCAGTTTTCGGCCTCTTGGTGTGCGAATGCGAAGTCCGGAAGCAGGAATCCGCGCTCGAAAAGTCTGCGCTGCAGCCGGGGCTTGAGCCATGTTTCGTCGCTCGCCCCGAGACCGGCGGGCCTAGGTAAACATGCCTTGAGTGCCGCGAGCTCTTCAAGTTTGAGACTCACGGGCTTTCCGCCGAGCGAGAGCTTGATCTTCGTCGCATTGTTGAAGACGAAACGTTTCATCCGACAAGCCTAACATCGGGGGCAGGTCTCTCGGCAAGCCCGTTTCGCGGTCTTCGCCGCGATCGTTACCTGGCCGTAGGGCGTAACGTCTCGGGCCCGTGCTCGGTCTTTGGTCGAATTCAAAACCGAATGAATCACAGCGCGGCCCGCGGGCGCTACAATTTGAACATGGCACCGGCCATTCAGGCTCACCTCATAGGTTTTGGCTCGACGGGTGAAAGACCCGCGTACTGCAACCTCTCGTTCACAGTTCCGATCGGCGGCGCTCTCGGAATATACGGTGAGTCGGGCACTGGAAAGACCCTCTTGCAACGCGCGCTCGCGGGTGAAGTCGCGCCGACGCACGGTCACCTCAAGATTTTTGGATTCGATTCCACCACTTCGGTGGTGCGCGCACGCTGCGCGTTCGTCCCGTCTTCCCACGTAACGGGGTTCTCGAGCCGCCTGACGGGGCTTGAAAACTTGATCTATCACGGCTCGCGCGCCGGAGTCACGGCGCGGCAGGTGACGGAGATTGCCGAGCGTTGGCTCTTCGAGCTCGGCATGGGCGAGGCGCTGCGCACGCCGGTCGAGCTATGTTCCACAGGCATGCTCCGGGCGCTGGCGGTCACCCGCGCATTCGTGGCGGATCCGCATCTGGTGGTTCTCGACGAGCCGTTTTCGGGATTATCGGAGCGCGCGTCGGCGAGGCTCGAGGCGCTGCTGCTGGCGCGAAGGCGTTCGCAAACTCTAGTCGTCGGCTCCGCCTCGAAGTTTCATGCCTGCAGGCTCGCGACCCAAGTTCTTGATCTGAATCGCCGTCTCACCGTCGTCGAGCACGCGTTGCCGTAAGGGGCGTCCGCGAACTTCGCAGGCTCTCGGCGATGATCATCGCGTAAAAGGCATTTCCCTCTTTCGTCAGATGAACTTTGTCTTCGAGAAACAGCGTGTAGGCGTGGAGTCGCGACTCATGAACGGCATCGCCCATGTCGATGTACGGCCAGCCGCCGCGCGCGAGCGTCTCTCTCAGCCACACGTGGTTCTTCGAGCGGGCCGCAGGCTCGGTGTCCGAATCGAAGCCGCTCAACAAAAACAGCGGCTGTGCGCCTGCGGTGCGCGCGCGTTCGGCAATGTCGCCGAGAATTTCAGGAATCAGCGACGGCTCGAGTTTTCGTGGCGGGCAGAGGCCGTTATAGACGAAGCGGTAAAGGCCGGTACTCTGGAGGAGCCAGCTTCGCATGATGACGTTGACGCACGAATATTTCGAAATCGGGGCGCCGCGGGCGATCAACTCTCGGTTCCGGCCGCGCTCGAAATATGGTTTTTGTTTGCCGTGCCCCTGATCGGCGAGTGAATATTCGACGTCATTTCCAGAGAAGATCACGGTCACAACGAAACGTGGATTCAGGGCGGGAAGCCAGCGGCGCGCCACCATGTTGTATTGATCCAGGCTATAACCCGAAACCGCGGCATTGACGACCTGATACTCCGGCATCAGGCGCTCCAGCTCATCGGCGATGGTCTCGCCTTCGTTCACACCGTAGCCGAATGCCACCGAGTCGCCGAGCAGCAAAACGTGCTCACGTGAAGGGTCCGGTTCGGCGCGGCCCCGAAGGCCTTGCGAGTTGATCACGATATGCTCGCCGATTTCGCCCGGTCCCTCGTAACCTTCGATATTCGCCCAGCCTAGAGCCGCATCAAAGCGGGTACCGCCTCCGCAAAGATTTTTCGTCAGTGTCATCGGGCCTTGGATCGAATCATGAGGATGCGGCGCCGGCCACAACACCGCCAAAATGAAGACTGCCAACGAAAATAGCGTTGAAATCCCAAAAAGCACGAATTTCATTCAGCCGATCCTCATGCGCCACTTCACGTAGGCGCGCGGCTCGCGCTTGAACGCATGAAAATCGAGATGGTAAAACCGCCGGCGCGGTGGCAGGCCGCACTTGAGTGAGAGCGCGAGCGCGAGCGCGTTGCCGAGCGAGGCGCCGCAGCGGCCAGCCGGATTGGCAGCGAAGAACCACCATTCGAACTCGGCGATCAAGCGGAGCGCCTCACGTGAGTCAGCTGCGGCGAGCGCTCGGTCCCAAAGATTGCCGAGATGACTCAGCACTTTCGGAATGTCGCCTGATGAGCTGTGCCGGATGCGAATGCGGCCGTTTGGCAATCGCTGAATCACGAGCGGCGGGTGGCGTAACCCGTGGCACGGCCCCTCAGGCGTCCAAAGCCGGCGCCGGGGCGGAGGTGTTGCCTTGAAGTACTTTTGAAAGGGTGACCACGGCTCAATTGTCGTATCGAAATTCGAGCGGCTCCGTCCCGCGAGGCGCTTCGGGGCGTCCCGGTCGAAGATTTCGGCTTGCCTGAGAGCTGCCTGCACGCGCGCGAAATCAACAGCACGACCACCTGTGAACGCGGCCCGCGCGTCGAGATCCATAATTTTTCGGCGTACGGCCATCAGAGCGCTCAAGGCATCCGGAAAACCTCCGCGGCGCACCTTTAGTTTCAATATCGCGTGCGACATCTGCGAAGCAAACGAACCGCTCGGGCCGTAGAACGCATGACCGCGTCCCACGCAAAGCACGCGCTCGAGCCGAAGGCGGGAGGCCGGCGCCGATGATCGCTCCGTCGGCCTCACAGAGATCTCCGATAATCGGCTTCGTGGCTCGGAAATTCCCGGCGCGCGAATGTGACGAAAAAATCTGGTTCGATACGGTTCCTCTCGCAGTAATAGCCGATGAAGGACGTGAGCGATCGCTGAATCTCGTCAAACTCGGCATGAAAGAGCGGGCGGCCCCAATCGGGGTCGGCGTAGGCGACCCACGCCTCTACGATTTCTGAAAACTTCGCGCCCGTTTCTTTCATGAGCAGTCGAATCGCCTTTGAAAACCAAAGGACACGTAGAGATCCGATCATTTTCCAGCCGTGTTTGACGTCGGC
>DASUEL010000313.1:0-6581 GCA_036275095.1 Bdellovibrionales bacterium | reverse complement strand
AGAGCCTTCGGACGGCATTTTGATAGGTCAGGCCGGATAAGAACCCGTCGGGATGACGGTAAAGGCTTCCGCCTTTTTCAAACCAAATCGAACCCGCGCCATTCACGGCGATTTCGGTGATTTCGGCGTCGTTGACCAACTCCTCGAGCGGTCCCATTCCGAAGTATTCGTCGTAGAGGCGCTTTTTCGCCTCCGCGCTCAGAGCCTGCGTACGGCGCTCTAGAATCGTTTCGACATGGCTCGATGTTTCGTTTTCATCTTGTAGGGTGGCGAGATCGACGTACGCATTCTGCGCGAACTCCTTTTGTACGTCATCGACTACGACGGCCAGTTCGTTACTCGTCATCCCAGCCCTCAGGGAGTTGCGGCCGTTCACCGATGCCTTTGACCGGTATCACCCGCGGTGAGACGAATACAATGAGTTCGGTCCGATTCTCACGGTAATCTTCGCTCGCGAAGAGCTGCCCCAGTATCGGAACTTTCGCGAGGCCCGGCAGACCGGAGCGTGCGCGCCCCCATTCGTTCTTGATGAGACCCGACAGCGCGATCGTTTCGGGGCGTTCGAGGTCGAAGTGGCTCTGGATCCGGTTGGTAAGCAAGCCGGGAAGGCCGTCGACGACTTGGCTCGAATCGATCATTGATACTTCGGTTTCGAGGGCAATGCTCATACGACCGTCGCGGTCGACGACGGGCTTGATCTTGAGCAAGACTCCGTGCTTTTTCCAAACGACGTCGTTGATTTTGAAGTTCATGATTTTGATTGGGAACTCGCCGCCGGCCAAAAACTGCGCCTCTTTTCCTGAGCGGCAAAGGAGTTTCGGCGATGCGAGAATCTTGCCGAGGCCGCGCTCCTCGAGCGCGTGAACCGCAGCTTCCGCGCTCGTCGTCCATTCGGGTTTGGGAATCAGACGGGCCGTCGCGGACGCCGGCCACTGAATTCCAAGTTTCTGAAACGATTTGCGGCGGACCTCGGCGACAGTAATCGCGACTTCCACCATTGGTTCGAGCGCCGTTAGTTTTTCATCTGTCTCAATGGCGAAGCCAAAGGGCGCAAAGAGTCTTTCGTAGCTTTTCTTTTGGGCCGAGTTGCCGGGTGGAATCGCCAAGCTCGCGCCTCCGTCCAAATCAATTGATGGAGTCGAAAGACGGCTGCGTAGAATGAGCTCGTTGAAGTGCGCTCGAGCCTCTGACTCGATTTCGTGGTCCATCTTTGCGCGAAACTGATACGTGCCCGCGCCCGCCGCCCGAGCGGCGCGCTGCCAATCTTCCCATCTGAGCAGTTCGCCTTCGATGGAGGGCTTCCCTTCGTGCCAGCCGAGCGACAAACCCATAGTCCCAGCCAAGGCGCCGCTTAAGCGCGAAAAAAGCGCGGCCGCGTCGGTGTCGGTGACCCTGACTTCGAAGATTTTGCCGCCGGCCCGCAGCTCGGTCACGCCGGGCTTCTTACCGGTGATCAGCAAGCGGTCACCGAGATCTTGGAGCCGCACCAGCCTTCCGTTGGCCAAGTGTATCGGCCCTTGCGTGGGCACTCGCAGAATCGTCGTTCTGCCTGGTGCGACGAGGAGCGGGAGCGGGGTAGGAGGGGCCGAGAGCGCGTTGCCCTCGGCCCCATGGAGGAGGAGAAAGATGAAAATGAAGATGAAAGTCTTCATGCGGCCCTACACCTGCAAAGTGCCGGGAACCGTCATTGATGTTTGATTGGCTCCGATATGAAACGGAATCCGGCTGCCGGATCAGGCCGGATCGAGCCCGAAGCCCACGAGCGTATGGCCCTGCTCGCTTTTGATCTCGAGCTTGGTCGAATGGCGTCGCAGTAGGGCCTGGCAAAGGCTCAGCCCGAGGCCGAGTCCCTTGGAGTGGTTCATGATGTCTTCATCGAGCGTGAACGGTTTCATGATTCGGTCGATCGCAGCTTTGCTGATGGGCTTGCCTTCGTTTCGGATGTTTATGTAAACGCGATCGTCCGCGCTTTTTTCGCAAGAAATTTCGATTTCCGTGCCTTTTTCGCCGAACTTGATCGCGTTGTGAAGAATTCGCTGTAGCACGTTGCTGATGATTTTCGAGTCGGCGTGCACCTGCGGCCCGCTCGACGGCAAGACAATCTTTTGCTTCTTCTCTTCAGCGAGCTTCTTGAGCGAATCGGCGGCTTTCTTGCAGATTTCTTTGCTTGAGATTTTTTCGCGGCGTACGGAAGTCTGGCCGGTCTCGGCCGATACAAGTTCCAGCACGTCCATGATGATCTCTTTCAGACGGAGCGCGCTCGTTTCGACGCGGTCGACGAATTTCGTCTGCTCGTCGTCGAGGGAGGTTTCTTTGAGAAGCTCCAGAAAACTCAAGAGCGAGGTGAGCGGGGTTTTCAGCTCGTGATTGATGAGGATCATGAAATGGTTTTTTGCCGTATCCAGCGTTTGTAGCTCGGCGAGCGCGCTCTCCAGCGCTTTATTCTTTTCTTTGAGCTCCTGCGTGAGCTCGAAACGCTCGACGGCGCGGTCGACCGCGGCCGAAAGCTCACGCGAATCCCAGGGCTTCGTCACGTAACGGTAGATCTGGCCCGAGTTGATCGCGGCCACCACCGACTCGATATCGGTATAACCGGTGAGGAGAATGCGAACGGCGTCAGGCCGCAGCTCAATGGAGCGCTCGAGAAAATCCACGCCGGTCATTCTCGGCATGCGCTGGTCGCTGATGATTAGCGCCACGTCTTCGTCGGCGAGAATGTCGAGGGCCTGGCTGCCGGAGGTCGCTTTCAAAACACGGTATTTTTTTCGGAAGAGGCGTTCGAGGGCCTCAACATTATCGATCTCGTCGTCGACACATAGGATGGCGTGTTTCATCGAAGTTTCATTGTAATGGGTCCTCGCGCATAAAGGCACCGGACCTGAGTCCAGCCCGCGTGTGCTCGAGCCCGACTTCCGTCGGGAATGGATCAGCCTGATTCAAGTTCAAGTTCGGCGATGTCGACAAGAAGCCAGGAGAACCTTGGAGATGGGCATGAAACTATATTCCGCCTTGCCACTATTAATGGGACTGGTGTTCGCCTCATCCGCGAACGCGCAGCAACCGTACAATCCCGCGTTCGGTTCCGGGCAATATCCAGCAGCCGCGCCCTGCGGATACGGAATGAAGGTTCCCGAAGAGATCAAGCAGATCGATAAATACATCAAAGAAGACTCGGCCGAACTACGCGAAGTTCAGCGCAATAAACGCAAAGTTGAAAGTGAGCTTCGCGAATGGGATCGCGAAATTCGCCGCGGCACCGGCTCTTTCGCCGACGCGGTTTTCGCCCAGCTCGGAAACGGCAAATGCACGGGCGGCGAGCCGTCGGGATCTCCGACGCCGAAGCAGGATTGGGCGGGAAAGTACTGCCAAAAAGACAAAGAGCTCAGCACCGACGTTTGTGAAGCCGGCCGCAATGGCAACAATTCCAAATGCCGTGACGCTCTCTCATGGTCTGACGGCAACTACAAATACAAGATCAAGAAAGACCAACTCGCTCACTGGGAGCGCGAAGAAGAGCGCTTGAAGACGCAAATTTCGGATAACCGCGAAGAGCGCGAGCGCGCGCAAGAAGATGCGCTCGAACGCTATCGTCAAGGCGAGTACACCGAAGCCACCTGCGACGAGTGCT
Source organism: Bdellovibrionales bacterium (assembly GCA_036275095.1). Lineage (GTDB taxonomy): Bacteria > Bdellovibrionota > Bdellovibrionia > Bdellovibrionales > DASUEL01 > DASUEL01. The sequence continues at coordinate 2,953 of DASUEL010000313.1, read as the reverse complement.
TCGGTGAAGAAGGCGGCCAAGGACCGAGCTGGAAGATGGCGCTTTTCTCGGGCGCACTCGACGCCGCCATGATTCTCGGCAACTACTTTACGCAAAAACATGCGATCAATCGCGCGGCCGATCTCGGCTACGCATACTACCCGTATCCAACGGGTGGCTATGGTTATCCATTTTTCACCGCGGGTCTCTATGGCGCCGCGTACGGCGGCATCGGTGGAGGCAGCCTCGGCTGTGCTCCCGGTATCGGCGGCGGCGGCAACCCGATGGGACCGTTCGGCATGCTGGGCCCTTACGGCATGTACAATCCGTACGGCGGTGTCGGCGGCATGATGGGTTACCCGCCGTGGATCAACGCGGGCCTTGGCGGCAGCGTTTTCATGCCGGGTATGGGCCCGTGGGGAATGGCTTGCGGACCGATGAGCTGTGGCGGCCCGATGGGCGGCATGTACGGTCTCGGCAACGTTCCAGGCGGAATGATGGGCCCAATGGGCATGGCCGTCGGCGGCCAGTTCGGTATCGTGACCGGCGGCATGATGGGTTATCCTGGCGGCATGATGGGTTACCCGGGTGGAATGATGGGTCCTCCTGGCGGCATGATGGGTCCTCCTGGCGGCATGATGGGTCCTCCTGGCGGCATGATGGGTCCTCCAGGCGGAATGATGGGCCCTCCGGGCGGCATGATGGGTCCCCCGGGCATGATGATGGGCCCCCCTGGAATGATGGGTCCGATCGGCATGGCGGCCGGCGGTCAATTCGGCATTGTGACCGGCGGGATGATGGGCCCTCCGGGTGGAATGATGGGCTACCCAGGCGGCATGATGGGCTATCCAGGCGGCATGATGGGCTATCCAGGTGGAATGATGGGCCCTCCAGGCGGAATGATGGGGCCTCCCGGCGGTATGATGGCTGCCGGCGGTATGGGCATGGATTATTACAACCAGCTGATGCAGCAGCAAATGATGATGTATCAGATGCAGCTGGAGTATCAGCGCACATATCAAGAGCAAACGCAGGCTAAGTACCGCGTTATCATGGGCCTGTATACGGAGCTTCAGATGTTGCAGATGCGTTTGCAGCAGGCGTATCAGAGCCTCTACTTCGGCGGCGCGTTTTCGGTTGGCCCTGGCGGCGGCATGATGGGGCCTGGTCCAGGAACGTCTCCTGGCGGCCAGCTGCCTCCGCCTCCTCCAGGTGGCGGCCGTTAAGCTTCCAAACTAAACTCGAATTTGTTAAGAGGATCCGATGAGTCGGATCCTCTTCAACTGTTACGACAGCCACGTTCATTGGCAGGCGACCGGTGAGCACACGGAGCGCCTGACGCTCAAGCATTTGAAGAGTGCCGAGGATCTCGCTCAGCTCGCGCCGCAGCCGCATCACTATCGCGGCGATTGGCTGACTGGCTGGGGGTGGGACCAAAACCAGTGGACACCTCCTGAATTTCCGACGGCCGCGCAGCTGGACCGATTTTTTCCCGATAGTCCGGTCGCGTTCACCCGCGCCGACGGCCACGCGATGTGGATCAACTCCGAAGCTCTAAGGCGGATTCCGGTCGAACAGCTCGTAGGTTTCAGCCGCGACGGCCAGGGTGGGCGAGTCGTTCGTGATGAGAGCGGATCTCCGACTGGGATCTTGATCGACAACGCCATGTCCATGGTGCGCGCATTGATTCCACCGCCGCCCGCCGCGCTGGTTCGCCGCTGGCTCAAGACGGGGATGCAGGTTTTCAACTCAAATGGCTTCACGCACATCCGCGATCTCTCGTGCGATTGGACCCAATGGCGAGAAGCGCGCGCGCTTGAGGAGTCCGGTGAGCTGACACTGGCCGTAGAGCAATATTTCGATGCCGATCCCTTCGAACATTTTGATCGGGCGCTCGAGTGGGCGGATAGGGCCCGCCAAGAAAACAGCAGGCTCCTTCGTGTTGCAGGTATCAAGGTCTACTACGATGGAGCTCTCGGCTCCGAAGGCGCGCTGCTCAGCCATCCGTATCGTTCAGGCGAAGCGGGTCTTCGTCTGATGACGCCACAGCAAGTGCGGGAGGCCGCGACCCGCGCCTGGCAAGCGGGTTTCGATCTCGCAGTCCACGTCATCGGCGACTTGGCCGCCCATGAGGTCGTCAGCACCGCGGTCGATCTTTGGCAACAAGGCCTCAAAGGGCGTCTTCATTTGGAACACGCCGAGCTTTTGCGCCCCGAAACCGCCGAGCTGCTGAAGGGCAGAAACGTCGTTTGCCACATTCAACCATGTCATTGGCTCACCGACCGCGAATGGTTGCAGGAAAAAATCGGCGGTCTCGCAAAATTCGCGTTCCCGTGGGCCTTGCTCCAGCGTTACGGAATCCCATTTGACTTCGGAAGCGACAGCCCGATCGAGCCTCCGCACTTGCGGCTGACGCGCGCGAGCGTCGACGATAGCGCGAACGCGGGTGTCGACAAGCTCGCCGGGGACCCCTTTGATTATCATCAGCATCCCGATCGCGATTGGACGCCGGGCACCCAAACGCGACTCGACGGCGACCAGGTCTCCCGCGTCACGTTCATGGGGCGCGATCTCATTTTTTGATCCCGCCGTTATGGGTCGGCTCCAGGCGGGTTTCAGACTTCGGGCGATTGTTTTCATAAATCATGTAAGCACCGGCGGTCGCGAGCCCTGCGGCCAACCACCACAGCCAGGGGCGCGGTTTGTCTTCTCTGAACTCGGGGGATTTCGGAAGCTCGAGCGGGCGCGGAGCTTCGCGTGCTTCGCGATGCACGCGATCCGTAACCATATTTTGCCAACCATCGAAACCCGGTTTCAAAACGCAGGTGACCGAGTAGAACGCCGCGAGATTCGAGCCGCTTTCGATGCTACTGGTCCATGCTGGAGACTCGCACGAGCCGCCGACCAGAGGTTTCGGAGCGTATTGAAGCCGCATGAGTTCGGCTTGGTTGCGCACGAGACGCTCCGGCAGACT